>CAYFLM010000070.1:0-7600 GCA_964343925.1 uncultured Methylococcus sp. | reverse complement strand
GGCTTCTGCCAACCAAATACATTTCTAGTGGGATTGCCCCAAGGCGTACAGTGGTAACCCTGATTGCCGGCAAGGAAGTCTAAGTACAAGCTCGAATGATTGAGCGGCCACTTCTTACCACGCCCCAATTCAAACACTTTCCTAAAGAGTTCCTTACTATCCCGCTTCTTAATGAAAATATCTTGCTGCGGTGCGTGCTCATAGCTGAAACCGGGGGCGATCGTAGCGCCCTCAATGCCCAGTTCCTTGCAGTGATCAAGAAAGCGCGCGACCTCTTCTGCCGTTTCATTCTGGAATAGCGTGCAGTTAACCGTCACTCGGAAACCTTTTCCGATTGCAAGCTTAATCGCATCGACCGCCCGCTCAAAAACGCCCTCCTGACAGACTGAAGCATCATGCCTATCCTCGTTTCCATCTAAGTGGATGGAAAAAGTCAGATAAGGTGAAGGCTTGTAGTCATCTATCCTCTTCTTCAAGAGCAGAGCATTTGTGCAGAGATATACATATTTTCCGCGATTGATCATTCCCTGAACAATTTCAGGCAACTCCTTATGAAGCAGCGGCTCACCACCAGCGATCGAGACAATAGGCGCGCCGCACTCGTCCACAGCCTGCAGACACTCATCAACACTCAAGCGCTTATTGAGGATGTCATCTGGATAGTCAATCTTCCCGCATCCCGCGCAAGCAAGATTGCATCGGAAGAGTGGCTCCAACATCAAAACCAGTGGGTACTTTTTTCGCCCCATCAGCTTCTGCTTGATCAGGTATTTTGCAACGGTAATCTGCTGTCTAATTGGAACGCCCATTCGTCCTCCGCGTGTGTTACCCCTTGAACAACTTGAATTGGCCCTCCCCAGGACCACCCTCAACTTGAAATTGAGCGCATTGTAACGTCTTTCCTGCACATAATCAGAAAAGACTTAACATATAGAAATTAACCCATGATTTTACTCGCGAGTTGCGTTTTACTCAACTATTATTCGTAAATTTACAACAAAACTTGACGAACGCAACAAGTTAGTTAGAATTCACGGTATCAAAATAGAAACCGATGGCGCCAACAGCAATATTTTTGCTAAATCTTTTGGTGCCGACCTCAATTAACTGGATGCGTAACAGCGACAAACTCGCATGAGCATGAGTATTGCGTCGAACACGGCCGAAGCACTCTCAACCCTGTGCGACGATGAATTTCAGGGATACCTTCTACAGGGTGTCTCACGGACATTTGCGCTCACGATCCCGCAGCTTCCGCAAGGCCTTGCCAAGCCTGTTTCCAACGCCTACCTCCTCTGTCGAATTGTTGACACCATTGAGGATGAAGTCGCGCTCTCACCGATTCAAAAAAGAAATTTTTGTACAGAATTTGCAGCGGTAGTCCGGGGACACCAGGAAGCCGCGCCTCTCTCTTTAAAATTAGCACCCTTGCTATCTGAAAATACGATCCCCGCAGAACATGAACTGATTCGTCTCATTCCAAGAGTGATCGAGATCACCCATGGCTTTGAACTCCAACAGCGGGCCGCCCTAGCTGATTGTGTAGAAATCATGGCCAAAGGAATGATTGAATTCCAGGACAAAGATCTCCACCAGGGACTTGCAACCATGCAAGAGATGGACAGGTACTGCTATTTTGTTGCCGGGGTTGTCGGAGAAATGCTGACTCGACTTTTCTGCCATTACTCCAGCGAAATCCGCTCTCACGAATCCCAAATGATGAATTTGGCCGTATCATTCGGCCAAGGCCTACAAATGACCAATATCCTTAAAGACTTGTGGGACGACCATGCTAGGGGCGTTTGCTGGCTCCCTCGGGATGTTTTCGAACGTAACGGCGGATATGACTTGGCCACATTAAAGCCTGGCCATAAAGATGAGGCATTCAAGAAAGGTTTTTCCGAATTGATTGGCATAGCCCATAGACACCTGAAGAACGCTCTTGAATACACGCTCTCGATACCATCGCATGAATCGGGAATGCGGGAGTTTTGCCTTTGGGCATTAGGCATGGCCATTCTTACCTTGAGGAAGATTCATAAGAATCTGGACTTTGATCAATCCTCCCAGGTGAAGATCACTAGAAAAGCTGTCAAGACGACAATATTTACAAGTCGAATATTGCGCCGTAGTGACGCGGGCCTCCGCATCGCATTTGCTATGGCCGGCAGAGGTCTACCAATTGCTCCACCTATTGAATTACCCATTAGCCATTAATACACAATGAGAAGCCAACCAAACCGGGGTCTGCTCAACAATGTTTAAAGACTACAACGATCAAACCGATACAGCTGCTTTCATAAAGCCAACCGCGACTGCACAGTCCTTAGATCCCTTAGCGACAAGCATCAGAAAAGCCAAGGACTACCTCCTGTCTCTTCAGCATGAGGCAGGGTATTGGGTATTTGAACTTGAGGCTGACTGCACTATTCCATCTGAGTACATTCTTATGATGCACTTCATGGATGAAATAGATAGCGCACTTCAGTCCAAGATCGCCGTCTACCTCCGAAACCATCAAAACCAGGATGGAAGCTACTCTTTATTTACCGGGGGCCCGGGCGATGTGAGCTGTACGGTCAAGGCCTATTATGCGCTCAAGCTGGCTGGGGATCACATAGACGCTCCACATATGGTCTTGGCTAGAGAGTGGCTTTTGAGTGTCGGGGGTGCAGCGAGGGCCAACGTATTCACCCGCATCATGCTGGCAATGTTCGAGCAGGTTCCTTGGAGAGCTGTTCCATTTACCCCCGTTGAAGTGATGTTGTTCCCGAAGTGGTTTCCCTTCCACCTCGATAAGGTGGCCTATTGGTCAAGGACCGTTATGGTTCCGCTCTTAATTCTTTGCAGCCACAAGGTGACCGCTCGAAACCCAAGCAAGATGGGCGTTAGGGAACTCTTCAAAGTTGCGCCAGAAAAAGAGAGAAACTACTTTTCACACGTCAAAACCCCTCTCGGAAAAATCGTGCTCGGGCTTGAACGTATTGGTTTCATGCTTGAGCCCTTCATTCCTGCTCGTATTCGACAGAAGGCCACCCTAAAAGCTCAGGAGTGGTTTATTGAGCGGCTCAACGGCGTTGATGGTCTTGGCGCTATTTTCCCCGCCATGGTAAATGCTTACGAGGCCCTTGATTTTCTCGGATTTCCACCCGACCATGACTATCGAAGGATTGCCAAGGAATCGATAGAGCGTCTACTCGTAATTACAGAGGAGCAAGCCTACTGCCAACCTTGTGTTTCACCGATCTGGGATACGGGGCTCACTTCTCTGGCGTTACAAGAAGCCAACAAACTAGACCAAGATCCTTCCGTCGATAAGGCGCTATCTAATGGTCTTCGCTGGCTAGTAAGTAAACAGTTACTCGAGGAACCCGGTGACTGGCAAATCAAGAGACCCAATGTTGCAGGGGGGGGCTGGGCTTTTCAATTTGAGAACAAGCATTACCCGGACGTAGATGACTCTGCAGTCGTCGCTCATGCGCTTCTTCAAGCGGATACAGAAGAATTTAACTATTCGATTCAGCGCGCAAGCGACTGGATTGCTGGCATGCAATCGATTGGCGGCGGCTGGGGTGCTTTTGACGCCGACAACACCTACCACTATCTCAATCACATTCCGTTTGCTGACCATGGGGCTTTGCTGGATCCGCCTACGGCAGATGTCAGCGGAAGGTGCCTAATGTTCTTAGCCAAAATGGTAGATACAAGGCCTGATCTTAAACCGGTTATTGACGATGCCATACGATACTTAAGAGAGGAGCAGGAGTCAGACGGATCGTGGTTCGGTCGCTGGGGCACTAATTACATTTATGGCACCTGGTCCGTGCTACTGGGATTTGAAATGGCTGGGATTCCCAAGGAAGACATTGCCATCAAAAAAGCAGCAGAGTGGCTTAAAAGCGTACAAAACAGCGACGGGAGTTGGGGGGAGGACAATCTTTCCTACCACGACCCTTCTGAAGACAAGAGAGGCCGGTTTCACACCAGCATGGCCTTCCATACGGCGTTGGCAGTAATAGGGCTCATTGCTGCGGGCGAAACAAACTCACCTGAAGTTGCGGCCGGCATCAACTTCTTAATGAGAACGCAGAACAGTGAAGGCCACTGGAACGACGGGTATTTTAATGCCCCCGGTTTCCCCAAGGTTTTTTACCTTCGCTACCACGGCTATGACAAGTTCTTTCCGTTGTGGGCATTGGCTCGATATCGGAACGAGCTTGCTCTCCATTAACATCGCGTGACGGCTATTGGCTTCGTCGTGGCGCTGCCGGAAGAGGCGGCGCCATTGCTTGGTCGAAAGCTCGCTTTTGGTCAGTCAAGAAGGCTTGCTTCCGGTCACTGGATCTCGGTATGCGGTGCGGGCCCCAAAAATGCTCAACTGACGGCTCAGTTTCTACTCTCTAAGGGAGTCGATGGACTAATCAGCTGGGGTTGCGCTGGGTCCTTAGTCGAGCCACTCAAGCCTGGGCACCTGCTCATTCCAGAGCGCGTAATTGCAGCAGATGACTCTATTTTCTACTCGAGCCCCAACTGGAGAGCGTGCATAATGGCGCTTGCCTCAAGTGTTCCGTTGAGTATTTCCACCGACCCCCTGGCCGAGAGTCCGAACGTCGTGGCAAGCAGGAAAGACAAAAAGCATCTTCACAGCAGTACGCTCTGCTCAGCTGTCGATATGGAAACTGCATCGATCGCAAAAGTTGCCGCTCAAGCAGGAATCCCATTCATTGCACTCAGGGCAATAGCGGATACATCAGACATGGAAATCCCCCACTCAGTTCTAGCATCACTGAATGAGCGTGGTGATGTTCGAATACCTAGACTGATGGTAGAAATCCTAAAATCTCCAAGTGAAGTCAAAAAATTGATCCAACTTGGATCGGCCTTTAAAAAGGCGATTGAAACCTTGGGCGCGCTCTCCTCCATGCTCCCTAAAGATTTGAGCCTTCCCTCGCATCAGGAATGAAACAGAAAGCCCACCGCATAGACCGACTCCTTGGCGCATGGGTCGAACTCATTACCAGAAGGCCTTGGTATGTCATTGGGCTTTTCATTGCGTTTAGCGGCCTTTGCCTCAATTACACCATTGAGCATTTACGCGTAAACACCAATACAGGCGAGTTGATTTCAATGGAGGTCCCGTTTCAAAAGAACCGGGTCCGGCTAGAGCACGCTTTTCCTCAAGACATTGGAACCGCTGTTGTATTTATCGAGGGCGAAACCCCAGAAAGCACCAACGCGGCAGTCATCAAATTCAAGATGCTTGCCGATCAGCATCGAGAAGCCATCCAATCTGTTTATCTACCCGATGAGGGGGAGTTCTTCTCGAAAAATGGGCTGCTTTTTCTGGAAAAGGCTGACCTAGAATCCTTATCGGAAAAACTTTCAAGCGCCCAACCATTTATCGGCTACCTTGCCGAACACAACTCCTTGGAGGGTTTCCTTCATATTTTAGAAGAGGCCTTAACCCATAATTCTGGTGACCTAATTTCGCAAGAGCTTGACCCGATTCTGGTCAGCTTAGAGAAAACCATAGCCGGGCTTAACGAGGGTAAGGACATACCCGTTTCATGGCAAACGTTGATGACCCCACACTCAACGGGGCTTGGAATCACAAAACGGTTCATCTATGTCAAACCGGTCATTCACTTTGAGGAGATGATGCCGGCAGAGCAAGCGATGAATGCGCTCAAATCCATCCAAAATGAAATCAAGAGCAGCTTTCCTGGGTTGGTTAACCTACGTATCACGGGAGAGGTTGCCCTCGAACATGAGGAAATGGTTACCATCAGTTCAGGTGTGTCGATCGCGGGCGCCGTTTCGCTTGTCATGGTGTGCCTGACGCTTTGGTTTGCCTATCAATCGGCCAAGCTGATGATCGCAACTTTTGTTTCGCTCAGTATGGGTCTTATTTTTTCGCTTGGTTTTGCAACTCTGGCGATAGGGCAACTGAACCTCATATCGATTGGATTTGCCGTCCTTTTTATAGGTATGGGCGATGCCTATTCCTCTCATTTCTGCCTGAGATACCGTGAGCTGGTTCTCGAAGGGAAATCTACTCAGGCTGCATTAAAGGAAACCATGAGTTCGGCAGGACCCGCCCTAGCACTGAGCGCCATCACAGCCGCTATCGGACTCTTTTCTTATATTCCGACTCGCTATTCAGGTGTCGCAGAGCTTGGCATTATTGCTGGCACTAGCATGTTTATTGCGCTGGGCACTACTTTCTCGGTACTTCCCGCGCTGATCAAAATCTTGCCTTTGAAGCCAAAAAGGAAAGAAAAACAGCGCCCTGACGAAAACAAAAACATATTCAACTGGCCTTTGGTATTCGCTAGGCCCATTCGGTATGCAAGCCTCCTTCTCGCATTGCTTGCCGTTTTCGGGGTCTTGCAGGTGAAAGTCGATTTTAATCCCCTCAACCTTAGGGATCCTGAAACAGAATCCGTTCAGACCTTCAAGTATCTCCTCCAATCGGAGGATACCTCTCCCATGACACTGGCCGCTTTGGCCGCCGATGAGAACCAAGCCGCACAGCTCCGCAAGTCATTTTCAGCCTTGCCAACTGTAGATCGCGTTCTCAGTCTCCAGGACTTCATACCCGGAGACCAGGCAGAAAAACTCGAAATTATTCGGAATACAGAGCTGTTGATGGGATCCAGCTTGGACCACTACCCAAGCGCTAACTGTTCTGATCCTGAACTAATTGCTGTGCTTCATTTTAGGGATGTGTTGAGGAACCATTTGCAAACGTATCCTGACTCCAGGTCCACCCAGAATCTTGTCAGGACCCTTGACCAATTTCTAGAAAGCGCAGACCAAATTGCTCCGGCCGATAAAGGACCCTTACTCTGTCGACTACAAAACAATTTAATCGGCAGTCTCCCCCCCGTCATTCGAGACCTCGCTAAAAGCCTGACGGCATCAGAGTTTAGTCAGAGCGATCTTCCTAAAGATTTATTGGAACGTTGGATCAGTTCCGATGGTCTTTATCGACTTCAGATTTTTCCAAAAAAGAATCTGGATGATGTAGGTAATCTGAGGGAGTTCATTATTGATGCGCAACAGGTTGATCCGAATGTCACAGACCTTCCTGTTACCTATCTTGAATCCATGAAAGAGGTCATTGGAGCCTTTCAGGAGGCATTTGCGATCGCATTTACGGCGACAGCGCTCATCTTGATTTTGGTTTTACGCAACATTCGAGACACGCTACTCGTCCTCCTTCCACTCGTATTGGCCTCGCTTTTTACCGCTGCAAGTACATCAGCTATGGGTATCGCCTTCAATTTCGCGAACATTATCGCCCTCCCCCTGCTATTTGGTTTAGGGGTAGACAGCGGGATTCACATGGCTAATCGCCTTCACTATCTTGAGAAACACAAGGGCCAACTATTGGCGGCGAGCGAGGCCAAAGGGGTCTTTTACGGTGCACTAACAACGGTTTTTAGCTTCTCAAGCCTCGCATTCACAGCCCACAAAGGCACCGCAAGCATGGGGCTTTTACTATCAATAGGCCTCCTTTACACGCTGATCTGCGCCCTAATTGTTCTCCCCGCCTTTAGCGACATTAGAATTCGAGCCCTAAGATCACGCTGATTGT
>CAYFLM010000069.1:0-7716 GCA_964343925.1 uncultured Methylococcus sp. | reverse complement strand
TCACGATCGTACCGGCATTTTCTGGCCTTTTTGCGCCCTACTGGCGAGAGGATGCTCGCGGCATCATCACCGGTCTTACGGGCTTTGTGAACAAGGGACATCTTGCCCGAGCGGCACTTGAAGCAACGGCCTTTCAGACACTCGAACTCCTGGACACCATGGGTGAAGACCTCGATATTAAAATTTCGGCCCTCAAAGTCGATGGTGGGATGGTGGTCAATGATCTGCTCATGCAATTTCAGGCCGATCTTCTTGGCATTGAAACGCTGAAACCCAAGATCACTGAAACCACAGCGCTCGGGGCCGCCTTCGCGGCAGGTCTTGCGGTGGGCTTATGGCCGGACCTTGAAACGCTTCAAACGCTCTGGCAGGAAGATCGTCGCTGGACACCTCGCTTTTCGGAAGACCAACGAGAAGGTCTCCACCAACACTGGAAGAAAATGGTCGAGCGGAGCTTTGATCTGGCCTAGTGAAGACCCGCCTTTGGTGCGAGCCCATCTATTTAAGCGTCAGGAATATTGAACAGGTGAAGGAACCTTACTGGTCAGCGAGGTTATCCCAAGGCATCATGTAAGAAAAACCTCTGGAGTGACCCACTTGAGCACAACCGCCCCGACTGAGAGCTTACGGAGCACGGCCCGCGAAAAGAATCGATTCTTCTTCAGAATTCTCTGGGGTTTGGGACTTGGGATCTTCACCGGACTCTTTCTGGGTGATCAGGCGGAAAAGCTGAAGGTCATCGGTGATATCTACGTCGGGCTCATGCAGATGACGGTGGTGCCCTATATCTTTTTCTCGCTCATCGGCAGCATCGGCCGACTCTCGCTCCAGGATGTCAAACACGTCGCGCGCTGGGTGGTGATTATTCAGCTCCTACTCTGGGCATCTGCTGCCGTCACGACGATTTTGCTCTCATCCGCTTTCCCAGAGATCGAACGCGGCAGTTTCTTCAGTTCCGCCCGGTTTGAAGCGCCCTCCCATGTCGATTTCATTCAACTCTTTGTACCCTCCAATCTCTTTAGGGCGCTCACAGAAAACTCCGTTCCGGCCATTGTCGTATTCTGCATCCTCTTTGGATTCGGTGTCATCGGCCTTGAAGGCAAGAAAACCCTGATTGATCAGTTTGGCCTTGTGGCCAAAGCCCTTCATCGGGTCAATGGCATGGTGATCCGTTTTACCCCCTTCGGAACCTTCGGTATTGCGGCCTATACGGCGGGCACCATGACGCTTTCTGAACTGGAAAAGCTCCAGGCCTATTACGTGTCCTTTGGACTTTTGGCCGCCATCTTAATTTTTCTCGTGATGCCGCTCATCGTGACGGTGACCACCCCGTTCACCTATCGATCCCTCATACTCGCCTCACGCAATGCGCTGCTCACCTGCTTTGTCACAGGGAGCGTCCTTGCCGTCATTCCCATGCTGGTTCAGGAAATTGAAGAGCTCTTTCACGACCTTAAGATGAAGTCTGGCGATGATGTGAACTTCTACCCCGATTTTGTCGTTCCCCTCGCCTATCCCTTTCCCAATAGTGGCAATGCTGCAGCACTGATCTTCATCCCTTTCGCCGCCTGGTTTCTCGGTCAAACCTTTCATTTTCATGATCAGCTGACCCTCTTTTCTCTGGGTTTCTTTCTCATGTTTGGCAAGGTTTTCATTGCCATCCCCTTTCTGTTGAACCTCTTTCATATCCCCATCGATATGTTTGACCTCTTCCTCACGGCAGGCGTCATTTCCTCTCGTCTGGGTGATGTCCTAGGCAGCATGCACCAGATGGTGTTTACGATTGTCACCACCGCGGCCATGGCCCATATCGTCAAAATACGCTGGGGTCGTTTACTTCAGGGTGTCGGCGTCATAGCAATTGCCCTTTTGATCTCCACGATCAGTCTTTCCAAATTCGTCAGTCTCTTGGAACCTGAGACGGACGAGGATGTGAAACGTCTTTCAAGTCTCGAACTGGTTGAGCCTCCGGTCACCCTGTCGGTTCATGAATATTCTGAAGCGCACAGCAAGCCGCTCGGCCCTAATGAAAGTCGGATCAACCGCATTAAGGCGGATAAAAAAATCCGCGTGGGTTTTAAAACCAGCAATTTGCCCTACAGCTACTACAACAAGGATAACGAGTTGGTGGGATTTGATATCGACATGGTCATGAAACTGGCTCGAGATCTCAACGTTGAAGTCGAATTCATTCCCTATCGGAGTGAGACCCTGAAATGGCATTTCGAACGAGATCATTTTGATATCGCTATTTCCGGCATCACTGACACGACCGCGGGATTTAGCCAATGGTTAACCACAGATCCCTATCTTGATACCCGTATGGGTTTTCTGGTTCGAGACCATGAAAAGGAACGATTTGAAGATCGCTCGAAGATTGCTCAGGAGAGTGATCTTCGTTTTGGTGTGATCCGGGGTGGCTACTTCGAAAACTGGCTCAAGATCAACTTTCCACAAGCCGACTTCATCCGGTTTGAATCGATGGAGGATTTCTTTGAGAAGGATCATCTGAATGTGGATGCCATGGCCGCTCAGGCGGAGAGCGCGGCCGCCTGGACGCTCCTTTATCCTGAATATACCGTCGTCACACCCAAAACCCAGGGGCAGAGCGCTCCTGTTTCGATCGCTGTGGCCGGCTATGATGTCGTCCTGAGGGATGCGCTGAGCACCTGGATTCAGCATCAGAAGATGAACGGCTCAATAACGCGCTGGTACGATCACTGGATCCTGGGGAAGGATCTTAGGCCTAAAAAGGCGAGATGGAGCATCATGCGCGATGTGCTCCATCTCGGAAAACCGAGACCTTCAGCAACAGCCTCAAATGAAGGGGCTAAGCCTTAGCGAGCAGGCCCTCTCAGGAGTTCTGAGAGCATCACAAACTGCGGCCTTAATTCTGGAATCGAAGGAATTTTCCAGGGCTTCCCAACGACTTTCCACAACAGGTTATCCAGCCAGATCCGGTTGGAATCAGCCTCCTGAACCAGTACCTTGAAGTGTCGGCCATCCTGAAAGACGTAAAACCCTTTCATCCAGACATCAATGGGTGAAGCTTCACCAAAAAGCTGAACCTGAGCATGCAAGGAACGACGATCAAGATCTAGGCAAAAGTCAGTGAGGCGCCCGATGTCTCTTAAAATCAGATTCGCCACCGTCAGAATCATGAACTTCGGGGTAAATTTGATTGCTAGACGAATAAGACGGACTTGTAGACTCATGCCAATACCTCGATGAAGTGGGTTAACAAAACAACTTAAAAAAACTTACTTTCTCCAGAATGCTGGAGTGAGCAGTGTGAGTGCTGTGAAAATTTCAATGCGCCCAAGAAACATGGCCAAGGTACAGATCCAAGTCTGAAAATCGCTCAGCTCTGAAAAGTTTTTAGAAGGTCCCACCATTTCAAGACCGGGGCCTGCATTATTGATCGAGGCAATGACCGCCGTGAAGGCTGATACAAAGTCCATCCCTGATAAGAGCATCATAAAAGTCAAGGTGACGATGCTCATAAAGTAAACGAAGATGAAGCCAAGTACCGATAACACAATACGCGAACTGACGACCATACTCCCAATCTTAAGGGGATTAACCGACGCCGGGTGGGTCAATAAAAACATCTGAAGCACACTCTGCTTAAAGAGAATCAGGGTACGCATCATCTTGATACCCCCACCGGTCGACCCGGTACAGACGGAAATACAACTGAGAAATAACATCCACAACGGCGCAAAAATCGGCCAGAGGTTGAAGTCCTCACTGCTGAATCCACAGTCCGTACCGATCGAGATGACATTAAAGCTGGCATGGCGAAGCGCCGTACCAAGATCGTCATAGACCCGAAGATGCCAAAGATAAAACCCGATTCCGAGGCAACTCAAGAGCATGAGCGTCAGATAGGGCATGGCTTCAATATCCTCCCGGTAGACCGAGAAATTTCGTCCCTGAAATGCCATGAAATGGGTTGAAAAGTTCATCCCGGCCAGCAGCATGAACACCATCAGCACGTTTTCAATCGAGGGAGAATCAAAATAGCCAATATTTTCATCATGGGTTGAAAACCCCCCAAGACCCATCGTTGAAAAAGCATGGCAAATGGAATCCAGCCAATCCATTCCAGCGAGCTTTAGGGAAAAAATACAGGCCAGTGTAATGAGGCTATAAATCAACCAGAGATTCTTGGCGGTTTCCGTGATTCTGGGCGTTAGCTTGCTATCTTTCATAGGACCCGGCGTTTCAGCCACAAAGAGCTGACGTCCCCCAATCCCAAGAACGGGCAAAATCGCCACGGCAAGAACAATGATGCCCATTCCTCCTAGCCAATTGAGTTCATGTCGCCAGAGATTGATGGCCGGCGCAAAACTATCAAGACTTGAGAGTACCGTTGATCCCGTGGTTGAAAGTCCCGACATGGATTCAAAATAGGCATCGGTAAAACTGAGATCCGGGAGATAGGACATTAACGGCAAGGTGGCAAAACCCGCCATACCGGTCCAGGCAAACACCACCAGCATGAACCCTTCCCGCGCCTTGAGCTCACTTTCATGACGTTTGTTCAAGAGCCAGAGCAAAAGCCCGCACCCAAAGGTGAGGCCCATGTCGGATAAAAACATCGAGAGCGTACCGTCGCGGTAAACGATAGATGCCAGAATGGGAAGCGCATAGGTGGTACTGAAGACCATCAGCATAAGGCCAAAAATACGGGCAAGGGAGAGGTAGCGTTCCACGATGATCTTGGGGCTTTGAAATGGATGCGGATCAGCCCTACTCGGACAACCCGACTTGGCAATGATAGGGAATGATACTAAATTGCGAGACAAAATCTAAACTTAACCGACTTTGAACACCATGGACATCACCCCACTCATTAATGCCTTGATTCTCGGACTGGTTGAAGGACTCACAGAGTTCCTACCGATTTCCAGTACCGGCCACCTCATCCTGGCGGGCGATCTCCTCGCGTTTAATTCTGAAAAAGGAAAACTATTTGAAATAGTCATCCAGTCCGGAGCAATACTGGCCGTCATCTTGGAGTATCGAAAACGCTTTTGGCATGTCATCACGCATGTGGTCAAAGAGAAAAAGTCTCAGCGTTTTGTCCTCAATCTGGCGATTGCATTTCTTCCATTGGCGACATTGGGACTTCTCTTTGGCAAAGCGATCAAGCTCTACCTTTTCAAGCCCATTCCCGTAGCATCCGCATTCATCATCGGGGCTTTCATCATCCTTTGGGCAGAGAAGCGAACCCACAAAATCAGAATTCATTCCGTAGATGACATTGGGGCATGGGATGCATTGAAACTCGGGTTGGCTCAGGCGCTGGCCCTCATCCCCGGCACTTCGAGATCCGGTGCCACGATCATCGGAGGGCTATTTTTAGGACTCTCCAGAAAGGCTGCAACGGAGTTTTCTTTTTTTCTCGCGGTTCCAACCTTGATGGTGGCAACGGCTTATCAGTTATACAAGGAGCGATCCCTGCTCTCATTTGAAGATACAGGCATGTGGGCGGTTGGATTTTTAGCGTCCTTCGTTTCCGCCTATCTCTGTGTCAAATGGCTCCTGCGTTATATCTCAACGCATGACTTCACGGTATTTGCCTGGTACCGAATTGGCTTTGGTCTTATCGTCATTGGTACGGCCACGTTTGACCTCGTGAGCTGGACATCTCATTAGGATTTCAGGATGCATCCAGAGTTTCCGCTTGAACCTAGCCTCATCTATCTTAACCATGCTGCTGTTTCACCTTGGCCCAAGAGAACGTCTGAGGCTATTCAAAAATTTGCGCAAGAAAATCTCCGCTGGGGAGCAGCCTTCTATCCAAGGTGGATGGTTGAAGAAACGCGCTTAAAGGAACACATTCAAGCCCTGATTCATGCCCCCGCTATTAGCGATATTGCACTGGTTAAAAACACCTCCGAAGCGCTCTCATTTGTTGCAGGGGGGCTTGACTTCAAACCCGGTGATGAACTGATTGTTCTCAAAAATGACTTTCCATCAAACCGAATTCCCTGGGAGATCCTCACCCAGAAAAAACAGGTGAAGTTGATCGAAATTGAGGTAAACGGCATCGAAGACCCTGAAGGTGCCCTACTCTCCGCTCTGACCCCGAATACCAAGATGATGGCCATCAGCTCGGTACACTATGCGACGGGGCTTCGTCTCAACCTCAAACGCATTGGTGCAGCACTCAAGTCTCAAGGGGTTTTGTTTCTGGTAGATGCCATCCAAAGTGCAGGCGCGCTTTCCCTAGACGTCGAGGCCATGCATATCGACTTTGCCATGGCCGACGGCCACAAATGGCTGCTCGCTCCAGAAGGCTTGGGATTTTTTTATGTGAGTGCCGAGGTACGTGATGCGGTATCGCCCATAGAGTTTGGTTGGCACATGGTTGAGCAACCCGGCGATTACAACCAGACCGACTGGACGATCGCAAAGAGTGCACGTCGCTATGAATGTGGAAGCCCCAACATGCTGGGTGCCCATGCCCTATCGGCAAGCCTGAGTTTATTACTCGAGGAAGGCGGTGAAACCATTGAAGCCGAAGTCCTTAAGAAAACCGCCCACCTTCAACAACGCATCCAATCGGAGCCACAACTCGAACTCCTGTCCGATGTAAGACCAGAAAGAAGATCAGGAATCGTGAGTTTCCGTCACTGTAAGATCAAAAATGAAGTGGTCTTTGAAACGCTCAAACACCACAATGTCATCTGCGCTCAGAGGGGTAGTGGCATTCGTTTTTCACCACACTATTACACCGACATCGCCCTGATAGACCGAGCCATTGATATCGTCTTAAGCTGTGAAGCGACTTAATGGGCTGAACCAAAAAGCCTGTGGTAGTTAACCGCCGTCTGATCCGCTAATTCATCTGAGGAAACTCCCCTTAGACTGGCGACGAAATCACAGACGTGACGAACGTAAGCGGGATAGTTGGGTTTCCCTCTCAGAGGAACCGGAGCGAGATAGGGAGAATCAGTTTCAATCAATAAGCGATCGAGAGGCACACGCCGAGCGACCTCCTGAATTTGGGCCGCATTCCGAAAGGTCACAATCCCTGATAAAGAAATATAGAAATTGAGGTCTAGCGCCCTTTGAGCGGTTTCCCAATCTTCGGTAAAGCAGTGAAATACACCCCCGACTTCAGAAGCTTGAGTTTCAGATAACAGAGAGAGCGTATCCTCTCTCGCATCTCGGGTGTGAATGATGAGGGGTTTCCCCAAAGTCCTGGCGGCTTCCACGTGCACGCGAAAGCGTTTCAGCTGATCGATCGCTGCAACATCATCATGGAAATAATCGAGTCCTGTTTCACCAATCGCGACAACTCTAGGATCTTGGCCCAAGCGAATAAGATCATCGACAGTAGGCTCCTGACACTTTGATTCTGTGGGATGCACCCCCACTGAAACCGAGATTTCCGGGTAGGGAAGAACCAGATCGTACATCGAAACATAACGTTCCAAGGTGATCGATACACACAACATGTGATCGACCCCGCCTCGAACGGTGTCTTCAACAAAGCGCTTGAAAGAGTGATCGAAAGGCGTCAGATCCAGTCGATCCAGATGGCAATGGGAATCGATGAGCATACAAATAGGATGAAAATACAGTCGATCAAATCAGGCTATTGTACGAGATCATCCAACATGGATCATAAAAAAAGCCCCGACCAGAGGCCGAGGCTTTTTTAAGCGTCTTTCGGCGCCGGTTACCCGGCGCCTCCAGATT
>CAYFLM010000068.1:0-7717 GCA_964343925.1 uncultured Methylococcus sp. | reverse complement strand
AAATGAGCGGCTTGAAAAGACGCTCAAGGAATGGGAGTCCAAGGTTCAGCAAAAGCCCCCGGAAGCGGGCCTACCCCCAGAAACACAGGAACGCCTGATGGGCACTGAATCCTCCATCAAAGTGCTGGCTGAGCAAATCGATCAACTCCGTCAAAGCCAGAACGCCCCCCCCGCCAAGCCCACCGATCCCGGCAAAGCAGGAGAAACGATAGACGCCAAACCGATGGAATTGCCCGATACCCTTGATATTGATCGTCTCTTTGAACAAGCGAATGGTTCCAGGTCATCAGGCACCCGAACAACCCACAAAAATGAAATTCGTGTCATTCGAAACGCGGAATTACCTCAACCTCACGAGCCTAATCTTAAGCATGGTCATGAGGGCTTTTTTCTTCCGGCGGGCGCGCTAGTCAGCGGGGCCTTGCTCAATGGTCTTGATGTCCCCACCGGAAAAACCGCCAAAAAAGAACCCTATCCTGTCCTCGTCCGTATTCAGGGGGATACCCTACTCCCGAATCATTTCAGCGCAGACCTCAAGGAATGTTTTCTCATTGCTTCAGGCTATGGTGATCTTGCCGCTGAACGCGCCTATATTCGTGCGGAGACACTCTCGTGTGTGAAGACCAATGCCGATGTCATCGAGGTAGGACTTGAGGCCTATGCGGTGGGCGAGGATGGAAAGCTCGGCTTGCGTGGGACCGTGGTGAGCAAGCAAGGTCAGTTGATGGCAGAAGCGATGCTCGCGGGATTCACAAGAGGCTTTGCTGATCTCTTTGGAAGAACCCCTGTACCTACGCTCCTGACAGGAACACTCGGCTCCACTGTGGGATCCATGCCGACACAAGGTCACTTTAACGAAGGTGCCGTCGAAGGGGGGGCATTAAAGGGGGCCGGCTATGCCATGGATCGATTAGCCCACTACTACATGGATCTCGCAGAAAATCTCTTCCCCGTGATTGAAATCGATGCGACCCGTAAAATTGAGTTTGTCCTACAGCGCGGAATGACCCTCAAGGCTGGGTCAGAACGGAAAAAAACCTGATTAAAATACTATGGAACTTCGGGTAGGTCCGCGAGTCCTAAGGATATGATTCGGTCGGCTTCCTGACTCAATGGACTGTGCGGGGATGTTCGAAAAAAGTGAGTGGCTGAGTCGAATCAGTTTGATCATGTCCGGCCACACCCCATGTTGTATTGGATCCCCCCATCCATGCGACTCCCCCCGGAGTGCTGGCCGGGCTCCTAACTTTGCGTTATCCTTAGCGCCTGCTGAAGTTATCCCGGTTCCGATTTAAGATGGCTGATTCCCAAACCCTGTCTAACGCCAAGATGCGCGCTCAGAGCAGCATGCGTCAGTTGGACTCTGTACGTGATGGTATTTTGGACGTTGATGAGGTGCTGCTCCGCTCCATCATGAACGGGTTTCAAGATGCAGCAGAGCTCATCCGTATTGAAATTGAGCACTTCAGGAAGCGTCAGCCCGGCAGTGATCTGACCTTAAGCGAACATCTCGAACTCGAAGACGAAGACGACTTCTGATCAAACGCCGTTCAATACCTGCCCAAGCCGGAGCAACGCGCTTAAAAATACCTCGAAACTCTGGCCATCCGCGCCGGCTTTGAGTTCTCCTCCATTCCCACCGCCTTGGGCGCATTCAAAAAAAGCGCGACGATTACCAATGAGAGAAATGCGGCCACGTAAGCCACCTCATTGAGATCACCGATAAATCCACAGACGACCGCAACCAGTGACACCATCAATAGTGCTCGCGCATAACGGGTACCAAATTCGATGAGCAAGAGACCTGCAACGGCGAGCCCAGATTCCAAGATGATTTCGTTCATGGCAACCTCCAAAAGTGATATCACTTCTGAAATTGCAAAAACGATACCAAGGTGGATCCTCGCTTATCACACGCTCATCTATGCTTAGAACCTAGGGGCATATGCACCAATACAGCGCATAAAGAGACATAAAAGCGATACATTTCGGATATTTTTTAGACATCTCCGGTTGATTTAATCACTCTCGTCGCATTAGGAACTGATATGCGGTGGCTTCAAGCCAGTAAAACCCAGCGAGAGGATGTCATCATGGACGTTTCAACTGATTTTTTATTGCTGATTGGATTTTGTTTACCACTGATAGGTGCGCTATGGCCCGCGCATCGTCATCCGCCTGTACGGCGAACAGCGAAACGACTCAGAACCCAGGGATGATCTTAGAATCATAGAGCGCAGCCATACCTCTCTTGATGAGGTTTTAAGAAACAAGCAGTAACTTTGTATTGAACCGTATGACAGGCGCTTTTGGTGACTCCAGTAGCAAGGAGGCCATAATCAGCATGTTCGAACCTCGTTAAGTAAATCTGGATGGCGATCCAACACCTTAAGTAGTTTGACCAAAGCCAAGGGTGGCTTGGCCTTTCCGTTCTCGTAACGCGAAAAGGCATTGACACCACCACCAAAAAGCTCCGCTGCCTGACGCTGATCAAGATCAAGCTTTCGTCGCACTCTGGCAATAAAATCAGGATCTACGAATGCAGAATTCACTTGACGCTGAAACAAACCTACTGACTCACTGTAACGGTTGCCATGTTCACGATTCAGAACAACTTCACCACACGCAGGACAAAAGTCTCCGGTGACCGATGGAATCAGAGTCGTCTCACCCTTGTAGGTATAGGACAGATCACGGGTGTCGTGGATCAACTCTGTCGCACCACATACGGGACATTTCATTGTCATAGCTCCTTAAATGAAACGATAAGGACATCGTCAATCACTGTTAATTTGAGATAAATTTCTTGCCTATCCGGGGTATTAACTCGGTATACGTCCTGCCAGATTCGGTGATCGGCATGTGTCGTCATACTCTTGTAAAAGTTTGCTGAGGTCAGGGACAAGACCACCTTACACATCCCCTCAAGGCTTTCGATCCCAACTTCTCGCGCTCCGCTGAAAGCACTGGCCGTTGCTCGAACGTGACCCGCCTCGATTAAAGCTTTTACAGCGGAGAGCTTCATGTGAGGGGACCTTTTTTCAATTGCTCAAATATTAACCTTTTAGGTATGTTTGTCAAATAGGTTGATAGGCTAGCTGCTCCTACCTGAGTGTTAAAAGATAAGGTTCGCCCTTGATCTTTCGTGAGCGGCCTTTGGGATCCTCAGCTTAAGCTTGTTCCCAACTACGGGAGCAAGCTCAATGTCGAATCTCTTTCAAGTTCATTGCCTATACATCTTCGCGCTCGCAACACTTATTTCACTGACTGGGTGTACCCCGCGCTACAGTTGCAAAGGCTTTCCAGATAAAAGGACCTGTCTCTCCGCGACTGAAGCTTATCGAGCGACCGATACACGGGATGTCGCCGATAACGTCTTGGAGGAAGAGGACACCCTATCGAGCCTATCCCCCGTTCACCTCCAGCCTGATCCTGAACGCGTCACAGCAGCCCCCTACCGAAGCGCGCCTCGCGTCCTCAAGATCTGGCTTGCCCCTTATGAAGATACGGAGGGAGATCTCCATCTACCCGGCACGGTCTACACCGAACTCGAATCCCGCCGCTGGATGCTCGGACAGGCGGTTCCCAAAGGGACTTCAGTCCTAAAGCCGCTTAAAGCGTCGGGCCCGCCCTCTCCATCACAAGCTTCGAAACTTATCCCTACCACTTCACCGTCAAGCTGATTCCAGCACGACGAGATCCTCCGGGAAACCGGACCCCAATACGCTTTGATCGGAGATTCACAATGCGCCCGATACTCATCATGCTGATTACCACTACCGCACTCTTGACCTATGGACCTGAAACCTTTGCAGGGACCGGAGGATCGAGCGAGTTCGGCAATATCTACAACCTTCTCACCGGATGGCTACAAGGTATTCTCGGTCGGATCCTGGCGGTGACCTTTGTCCTGGTCGGACTAGTATCGGGGATCATGCGCGGCAGCATGATGGGCCTCGTTCTGGGCATCGCTTGTGGCCTCGGTGTCTACACGGCGCCAACCGTCATCGACAACATCGTCACGGCCGTCCTCCCCTAAATTTCTCCAGGAGAATCTGATGAAAATCCCACACCTTGCCCCTACAGTGGATATCACCCGATACCGTCTCGAAGCCCTCAAAGCGCGAGTCTATTCGGCCAAAGGCACGCCACTCGCACCCTGCCACCCTGCCCGGGCACGCGAACTCATCAAAAAGGGGAGAGCCCAGCTGATCACCCGTAAACCGCTTTCCATTCAACTGACGGAACGAATCCCATTTCTGGATCGGACATGATTCCCATTCGTCCCTTGTCTGAACGTGCCTCGCGCTTATTTTCAGTCCTCGCCTACGATGAGGTAGACCCTTTATTTCTGACCGAAGATCCTGCCTTAGGTTTTGGGTTTTGCCTTAAACCTTTGACGGGGCTTAGCCCAGGCGCTTCAGACCGACTTTCCGTATTGTTGAATCAAAACTGGCCAACGGGCACGCTGATGTCCTTTGGCCTTTGGACCTCACCCGATCTCGAGCAAGTCCTTGCCGAGCGGTGGATTCGAAGGAAGCGGCCCCATGCCCTGACCCGTTCCACACAAGATTGGCTTAAGGGCCACCCCGGGGGAGGCCCAGACCTTAAGATTCCGATCCACAGGACCGAAATCCTCTGCACGGTAAAGCTTCCTCTTGAGGCGCCAAGACCCACAGAGGACGAGCATAAGGCCGCCACGGAGTGGCAGAGATCCACACTAGAGACGCTCCGATCGATTGGACTCCAACCGGTGGTCATGGACCAGCATCGGTGGTTGCGCTGCATGAATGTCCTGCTCAATGGTGATCCATCCGCTACCTGGCGTGATGCGATCTCGACACGGGGCAACAACGATCAACTCCTTCGGGACCAAATTCTCGATCCTGAAACCCTCATTGAGACCGACCATGACGGACTGCTTCTGGGTAATCTCAGGGTCAGCGCGCTATCCGTAAAACGACTACCGGAACAGTTTGAATGGGGCGGCGCACTGAGCTATTTGGGCGATGTGGCCACAGGGCTCCGAGGACTTTCGGATCAGACGCTGATCAATGTGTCCCTCCATTATCCCGACAGAAGCCGGGTTCGTGATCAGATGGATCGAAAACGACAATGGACCACGGCTCAGGCGCATGGACCTTTGCTCAAATGGCTCCCGGAACTCCATCAGCGACAGGAGGATCTCCAAGTTTTTCATGCGGCCTTATTGGAGGGTGACCGACCCATCGAGTGTTATTTCGGGCTCTTTCTGATGACGACCACTGAACGCGCGACTGAAGCCAAGGGAAATGCCAAAGTCTATTTCCGTGAACTCGGATTTCAGCTCATGGACGATCGGTATTGTTCGCTCCCTCTGTTTCTACAGTCCCTTCCTCTAGGTGCCGAGCGGAAGATCGTCCGCGAGAGCTTCAGATATCGAACGCTCACATCCCGTTCCGTGCTGCCCCTCCTCCCGCTGTTTTCAGAATGGTCGGGCACACCGACACCTTCCTTGAATCTCTTTGGCCGACGAGGGGAGTGGATGCAGTTTTCGTTGTTTGATTCCAACAGCAACTACAACGCGGTGATTGCCGCCCAGTCCGGCTCTGGAAAATCTTTCTTCACCAATGAATTGATTCTCAACGCGCTCGAAGAAGGCGCTCAGGTCTGGATCATTGATGTCGGCCGCTCCTATCAGAACCTCGCAGAATCACTCAACGGGGATTTCATAGCCTTTGGTAGTATCGACAGTCCGGGACTGAATCCCTTTGTCTCCTTGAAAGACTGGAACGAAGAAGCGGATCTCATCACAGGACTCATTACCGCCATGGCGGCTCCTAGAGAACCCTTGAGTGATTTCCAATCCGCCGTTCTCAAACAAACACTCCAAAACCTCCATGAATCTGAACGCTCAAGCTTGACGATCGATCAGGTGGCCGCCTCATTGATCGAATCTTCGGATCTTAGAATTCGTGATCTTGGCAGCCAGCTTTATCCCTTTACCTCAAGGGGCGAGTACGGTCACTATTTCAATCGTCCGGACGCCCTCTCCTTCCGATCCGATCTCACGGTTCTTGAACTCGAGGAACTTAAAGGCCGGCGCCATCTTCAACAAGTCGTGCTGCTGGAACTCATCCTCGCCATCCAGCAATCGATGTATCAGGGCGATCGAGCGCGACCCAAGCTGGTCATCATTGATGAGGCATGGGAACTTCTCACGATGGGAGAGACGGCTCAGTTCATCGAACATGGCTATCGCCGGTTTCGAAAATACGGCGGAGCGGCACTCACCATTACCCAGTCCATTAATGATTTGTACCGTAACCCTACAGGGCGCGCCATTGCCGAAAACTCAGCCCATCTTATTCTGATGGGTCAAAAGCCGGAGGCCATAGACCAGCTCAAGGCAGAAGACCGTCTGCCGCTCGATGCGGGTGGGTATGCCCTGCTCAAAACCCTGAGAACCGAACCGGGTCGATACTCCGAATGTTTCATTTTAAGTGACCTTGGCTCCGGCATCGGGCGCTTGCAAGTCGACCCCTATCGCCAGCTCCTCTACTCCACTCGCCCGCTTGATGTCGCCGCACTTCGAAAGCTACGCCGCGAAGGACTGAGTCTGGATGAGGCCATTCGGACGCGTCTTCATTCGTCGAGGTTAAGGGGGTGAAGTCCCTACGTCTGAGGGGCTTCTGGATCCCGCTACTTAACCTGCTAGTCGCCTTCTGTCTGTGGCGTCAGATTGAGGGTCTCAAGGTCGCCCTCGATCATCGGCCCCCCATTGCGCTGATCAATCGGGAAGCCTGGATTACCCACCTTCCGGGTGAATCAACCGCCAAAGACTTCGAAGGCATGAATGAAAAGCTTCAAGGACTCCTGCAGCCCCTCCGCGATGAAGGCTATCTGGTGATCGATCAAAGCGAGGTCATTCTGGCTCCAGAACAGCTTTGGGTAGAACCTTGATGCAAGACATCACCCGAGATTTGCTCAAGTGCCTATTCATGACCCTACTGCTGATCATGGTGTTCACGAAGTTACAAGATCGGATTGGGATCGGTATCGATCTTCAACAAGAACGATGTCTCAAGGGAAGCCCCTGGTTGTTTGTCATCCTGAAAGGAGCCCTCACCTTCAACAGAGGTGACCTCGTGGCCTTCCAGAGTGATCGCCGCATGCAAAGTCACTACCCGGTGGGTACCCACTTCATCAAAAGGATCGAGGCGATCCATACGGATACCTTTTCATCCCCACAATACTGGGTTGTCGGTGATCACCCGAGAAGTTATGACTCCAGAGCCTTTGGTGCGATTGATGAGGCACAACTCATCGGGAAGGCCTATGCGCTCTTTTAGTAAAGACCTCAACGTCATGGGCTTATGCCTCATCTTGTTGTTGAGTGCCCGGATGGCGATGAGTGGTGAAGTCAAAACGGAAACCTTGCTGATGATTTCAACGACACAAACCGCGGATGAATTACGTACGATCTTGAACGCGACCCGACAATATCCCCATCGGCGCTGGGTCTTGAGAGGTCTACCCCCCCATCTCCCCTTGAAAGTCTGGCTCCGAAACCTGAAACCTCTGCTTGAGGATTCAAAAGCCGAACAACTGCCCATCGATATTGATCCGGTGCGTTTTGAGCGCTATGGCATCTCCAAAGTCCCTGCCCTCGTTCAGGAAACAGAGACGGGAACACCGATCCATCTTGAAGCGGCGACCTTAGGCAGCGTGGCACAGG
>CAYFLM010000067.1:5722-8067 GCA_964343925.1 uncultured Methylococcus sp. | reverse complement strand
TTCGGGTTTCGGATTCGGATAGGGCGAGAATGGCTAAGAGCTCAGGTTTGCTGCCTGCTTCAAGTCCGACAGGGAAATGGCCATTTTGAATGATGCCCTGAACAACCCCCCGTTGCTGGTTGACTTTGATGGGATAGACTGGCGTGTAGCGACCTCCGTAGCCATATTCGAGAATGGCTTCCTGAAAGGCTTCGCTGAGAATCTGGATGCGATGGTGCAAGATATCGTTAAAGCGAAGGAGTACGGGGAGCGAAAGCCCTTCTTGGTGGACTTTTCGAACGACATCGCAGAGATCTAGCCCTTCGAGGCCTGCATCCTTTCGTGGATGAACGATGACCCGTCCTTCTCGATTAATATCAAAATACCCATCGCCCCAGTGCTCAATGGCGTAAATATCGCGCGATTGTTCAGAAGACCAGCTCATATTCGGTTAATTCTCTTTGCTCATCAGCCAAATTATGTGGAAAATCCCACAGTTTTTCCATTTGAGTACCCAGCAATGAACGACAAAGGATGGTTTACCGAGGTCTACCCTAAGCATGGCAGTGCCTTCTCGCTCAAAGTGATTGAACAGCTTCACTCCGAGCAGAGCCCATTTCAGAAGCTGGAAATATTCAATACCGAGTGGTTTGGTCATCTCATGGTCATTGATGGATGCACCATGGTTACCGATCGGGATAATTTTCTCTACCACGAAATGATGACGCATCCGGTACTTTATACGCACCCCAATCCGGAGCGAGTCTGGATTATTGGTGGTGGCGATTGCGGCAGTCTGAAAGAGGTCCTTAAGCATCCGGAAGTTAAAAAGGCCATTCAGATTGAGATTGATGAGCGCGTCACGCGCTTAGCTGAACAGTATTTTCCGGATCTTTGTACCTCGAATAATGATCCCAGGGCTGAGCTTCTGTTCATTGATGGTATTCAATGGGTCAAGGATGCCGCCGATAACAGTGTGGATGTGATTATCGTCGACAGTACTGACCCTGTTGGACCTGCGGAAGGACTCTTCAACGAGGCTTTCTATCGGGAGTGCTTCAGATGTCTCGGGCCCGATGGTATTTTGGTACAGCAGAGCGAGTCCCCTCTGTTTCATGCCGATCTGATTGCTGAAATGCATGCCACGATGAAGCGGGCCGGATTTGTGGAGGGTAGGACTTTCCAATTCCCTCAGTGCATTTATCCCTCCGGTTGGTGGAGCGGCACGATGGTCGGAAAATCGAGTCACTGGGGTTTCCGTGAAGAGGAAGCCAAGGCGCGTCCTTTCAAAACCGCTTATTATGACCCTGAAGTTCATCAGGCTGCGTTTAAAATTCCTCCCTTCCTCAAAGAAAAGATTGCCGGGATTTCCTAAGTTTTAACGATCAAGAGCACACATCATGGCAGAAAAAGAAGTAGCAGAAGCCCTCTATTCCTTGAGGCGCGAAGTTGAAACACTCGAAGGACAGCATCCAGCGCTCAAAGATGGTCTTGAATCACTTTTGACCAAGCTTGAAGCGCGTCTTGAAGCCGGGGAGGAGGCCGATCATCTTCATTTGGTGGACGATATGAAGTCGACATTGACTCAATTTGAAGTCGAGCACCCCACTCTGACGGGCGTTCTCAACCAGTTGATGGTTGCACTCAGCAATATGGGCGTTTGATTCAGTTCTTATAGCAAGCGACTGATTATTAATGTAAAGCGATGGCTCCGGATCACCCTAGGTCCGGGGTCTACAAAATCACTTTGGTTGACTGAAACGCCCCGGGAAGCCAGAATACAGGGTCTTTCCCATCCCGATCTAATCCATTTTCTTACGTAAGTATGAGTTATCAGTCTTCCAGCGATGACGTGCTGGTTTCGATCAGAAACCTGACGTTTGGATGGGGTAAGCGAAGAATATTCGACGATCTGAATCTCGATATCCAGAGAGGTAAGATTACAGCCATCATGGGGCCGAGTGGCACCGGTAAGACCACTTTGCTCAAGCTGATCGGGGGTCAACTCCAACCTGAACGAGGCACCGTTCGGGTGGATGGCCAGAATGTTCATCAGCTCCCGCTCAAAGCGCTTTATGAACTCCGTAAGCGGATGGGGATGCTCTTTCAAAGTGGCGCTCTTCTGAGCGATCTCACCGTTTTTGATAACGTCGCGTTTCCGCTGCGGGAACATACCGCATTGCCGGAATCGATGATCCGAACCCTTGTGCTCATGAAGCTGCAAGCGGTAGGCCTTAGAGGCGCCTCTCAACTTAAGCCGGCTGAACTCTCTGGCGGTATGGCGCGCCGTGTGGCTCTCGCAAGAGCCATCGCGCTCGATCCTATGATGTTGATGTATGACGAGCCCTTCACGGGTCAAGATCCCA
>CAYFLM010000067.1:3432-5622 GCA_964343925.1 uncultured Methylococcus sp. | reverse complement strand
CCCTTCACGGGTCAAGATCCCATTTCAATGGGGGTTTTGCTGAAGCTTATACACGACCTCAACCATGAGCTTGGATTGACCAGTATCGTGGTTTCACATGATGTGAAGGAAACAGCGGAAATTGCTGATTACATCTACCTTATTTCTGAGGGCAAGGTGGTCGGGCAGGGTACCCCGCAAGAGCTTGATGTTTCAGAATCCGATTGGGTGAATCAGTTTATGCACGGTGCCGCAGATGGTCCCGTGCCGTTCCATTATCCCGCAGCCAATTATGAGGAAGACCTCCTTGGAATCTAAAATTGCTGAGCTTTGGCAGGGCCTCACGCTTGCGATGCTCGGCGTGTTTCAACGCTTGGGTCATTCGACCATCAAGGCTGTTCAAAAGCTTGGACGTTCCTTCCTTTTTCTCTTGCATACCCTTTCTGGCGTCAAAGAGAGCGTGGTGCGTTTTCATTTGTTGGTGGCCCAGCTTTATTCCGTCGGTGTCCTGTCCGTCTTGTTGATATCGATTTCCGGTCTTTTCGTGGGCATGGTGCTTTCGCTTCAAGGGTACAACGTGCTTTCGGACTTTGGAGCGGAGGAGTCACTCGGTGTCATGGTGGCCGCCTCATTGGTTCGTGAACTCGGGCCGGTGGTGACCGCACTTCTTTTTTCGGGGAGAGCGGGGTCCGCCTTGACCGCTGAAATTGGGTTGATGAAGGCCACGGAACAACTCTCGGGAATGGAAATGATGGCCGTCGATCCCATCAAACGCATCATCGCACCCCGGTTTTTGGCTGGAGTGCTTTCCATGCCATTGCTCGCTGTAATCTTCACCGCCGTCGGCGTCATTGGTGGTTATTTCGTCGGGGTCGGACTTTTGGGTGTCGATCATGGACCCTTTTGGTCACAGATGAAGGCGCAGATTGATTTTCAAGACGATGTGCTGAATAGCCTTATCAAAAGTCTTGTCTTTGGTGCTGTCGTCACTTGGATTGCTGTCTTTGAAGGCTACGACTCGATTCCTACGGCTGAGGGTGTCAGTCGAGCGACCACGCGCTCAGTGGTCTATTCCGCATTTGCCGTTCTGGGGACGGATTTTGTTCTTACCGCTCTTATGTTTGGGGATTAATCATGCAGGCGACTAGAAGCGTCGAAATTTGGGTGGGAGTCTTCGTAGCGCTGGGTCTTTTGGCCCTGTTCTTCGTCGCCATGGAGGTCAGTAACCTCAGTGAATTTAGCGCATCCCGTGACAGCTATCGCATTCAGGCGCACTTCGGCAATATTGGTGGACTTAAGGTTCGGGCTCAAGTCTCCATGGCGGGTGTAACTGTTGGACGGGTTGAGCGGATTTCATTCGATGAAAAGAACTATGAGGCCGTGGTTGATATGCGGATTGAGCCCGCCTTCAAGACGCTTCCAACCGATACCAGCGCCAGTATTTTAACTGCCGGACTTCTCGGGGAGCAGTACATAGGCCTTTCAGCGGGCGGCTCTGACGATTTCTTAAAGGATGGCGACAAAATTGAACTCACCCAGTCGGCCATGATTCTGGAACAACTCATCAGCAAATTCCTCTTCAATAAAGCTGAAGAAGGGAAGAGCGAAAAGAAGACGGCCGGGGCGGCCAAAGATACGATTGCGGAAACGGTGAGTGCGTCACCAGCAACAGCGCCATCGGACTCGAGTGAAGATACGGCGGCGAGCGCTGATGACAAGCAGACGGCTTCAAAAAAGACCGTGAAGAGCAAAAGTCGACAGAAGTCGCCCGTCAACGCACCCTCTGTGAAGGCGGCCACGCATCATAAGGCTAAGCATTAGGCTTTGAGTATAAGCATGAATATAGCGGTTGAATTTTCAGCTCGAGATAGTCAAGGCACTGTAAGGGTCAGAGGTCCTTTGACCTTTCAGACCGTGATGGGGGCACTTAAAGCGGGCATTTCGTTGCTTGAAAAGGGCGAACGGCTTCGGTTTGATCTTTCCGGAATTGAAAAAGCGGATGGCGCCGGGGTTGCGCTATTGGTCGAATGGCTGCGCCATGCCAGAACACAACATGTAGACCTCAGCTATACCAACATTCCCGACTTTCTGCTGGCCATCCTTCGAGTCAGTGGTGTACAAGACATGAAGGCGTTTGCTTCGCCCTGATCAGGATAGAGATTGAGAAAACTGGATGGATAAATTGATTATCACGGGTGGGATACCGCTCAA
>CAYFLM010000067.1:0-3332 GCA_964343925.1 uncultured Methylococcus sp. | reverse complement strand
GAGATTGAGAAAACTGGATGGATAAATTGATTATCACGGGTGGGATACCGCTCAACGGCGAACTCCGCATTTCAGGGGCAAAAAATGCTGCTCTGCCCATTCTTGCCGGAACGCTGCTGTCCGAGACGCCGGTTAGGGTAGGGAACGTTCCTCATCTCCTCGATATCACCACGACCATGGAACTCCTGGGCCGTATGGGGATTGATCTCACAGTGGATGAAAAACTGAACATCGAGGTGGATACCCGTCCCATCTCGAGTTACATCGCGCCCTATGATCTTGTCAAAACGATGCGCGCTTCGATTTTGGTGCTGGGACCCTTGCTGGCCCGCTATGGTCAGGCGGAGGTTTCATTGCCCGGCGGATGTGCTATTGGCGGACGCCCGGTCAATATTCATCTTCAAGGTTTGGCTCAGATGGGCGCCGACATCACCGTCAAAAATGGTTACATCAATGCCCGAGCCAAGCGCCTGAAGGGCTGCCGTTTGGTTCTAGACCTCGTTACAGTGACCGGGACCGAAAACCTCATGATGGCGGCTGCCTTGGCGGAAGGGACCACGATTATCGAAAACGCAGCGCGTGAGCCAGAAGTTGTGGATCTTGCCAACTTCCTCAACATGATGGGTGCAAAGATTCACGGGGCGGGATCAGACATCATCGAAATTGAAGGGGTTGAAACGCTTTCTGCCGAAGGGAAAACCTACCGTGTCATGCCTGACCGTATTGAAACTGGAACTTATCTCGTTGCCGCCGCAATGACGGGGGGTAAGGTCAAGCTGAAGGATACGCGTCCAGACATTCTGGATTCGGTTCTGGTCAAGCTCAGAGAAGCGGGCGCGAATATCGTCACGACCGAAGATACCATCGAACTTGACATGGCGGGGGAGCGGCCACAAGCCGTCTCGCTCCGTACCGCGCCATATCCCGCCTTTCCTACTGACATGCAAGCCCAGTTTATGGCTCTGGCCTCGATTTCCGAGGGGGTTTCCGTGGTCACTGAGACCATCTTTGAAAACCGGTTTATGCATGTTCAGGAAATGCAGCGCATGGGGGCTGACATTCGGGTCGAGTCCAATACGGCCATTATTCGAGGCCAAAAGAGCCTCTATGCCGCACCTGTCATGGCGACCGACCTTAGGGCTTCTGCCAGCCTTGTTTTAGCAGGTCTTGTTGCGGAGGGGCAGACGGTGGTGGATCGCATCTATCACATCGACCGTGGCTACGAGTGCATCGAAGAAAAACTTTCGCAGCTCGGCGCTGAAATCCGACGCGTACCCCAATAGGTCGAGTGATGTTGACTCTAGCGTTGTCCAAAGGCCGAATCTACGACGAATCCATTGCACTGCTCAAGCGTATTGGCATCGAGCCGACGGTTGATCCCGATAAGAGTCGAAAGCTGATTCTGCCTTCCAATCGTCCAGGTTTACAGTTCCTGATTGTCCGAGCGAGTGACGTGCCGACTTATGTCGAATATGGTGCGGCGGATCTCGGTGTGGCGGGGCGCGACGTATTGGCTGAGTACGAATCCAAAGATCTCTATGAACCCATTGATCTCGGCATTGCCAAGTGTCGATTAATGACTGCAGGCAAGCCTGGAATGAATTTTGAAAAAGGTTCACGTCCCAGGGTTGCAACCAAGTATCCCAAGAGTGCACATCGTTATTTTGCAAGTCTCGGTATTCAGGCTGAAGTGATCAAGCTTTATGGCTCGATGGAGCTAGCGCCTTTGGTTGGACTTGCCGACTGCATCGTCGATGTCGTGGATACCGGAAAGACCTTGGAGGCGAACGGGCTCGAACCAAAGGACCTCATTATGGAAGTCAGCAGTCGTCTCATTCTCAATAAGGCGGCCATGAAGATGAAGCACGCTGAAGTCAAGGGCTTTATCGACGAAGTCAAGCTGGCCTTAAGGCAAGGGGAGATCGAAGGGGTATGAGCGCACTTCCGATTGCGCGTCTTGACTATACTTCGGACGACTTCGATCAGAAACTTTCGACTTTGTTGGCGTTTGATGAATCGATCGATCAGGCGGTACACGCACGCGTCGCATCCATCATCGATCGTATCCGGGTCGACGGTGATGCGGCCTTATTGGATTACACCGCCCAGTTTGATGGTTTTAGGCCTGATTCACTCGAGTTACCGCAGAGTCGTCTCAAGGCGGCCTACGAAGGTCTCGATGCAACGCTCGCCGGCGCCTTGCAAACGGCAGCTGAACGCATCCGTGTCTATGCAGAACAGCAAAAGCTTTCTTCCTGGTCCTATGTTGAAGCCGATGGTACGGTTCTCGGCCAACAGGTCACCCCGCTTGATCGGGTTGGACTTTATGTTCCGGGTGGCAAAGCATCCTATCCTTCTTCGGTGCTGATGAATGCGATTCCTGCAAAGGTTGCAGGTGTCCCCGAAGTCGTCATGGTGGTCCCAACCCCACAAGGCGAAACCAATGACATGGTTTTGGCGGCGGCCTACATTGCTGGAGTGGATCGTGTGTTCACGATCGGAGGCGCTCAGGCGGTTGCGGCCTTAGCTTATGGGACACGTTCGGTTCCCAAGGTGGACAAGATTGTAGGGCCCGGCAATATCTATGTGGCAACGGCCAAGAAAATGCTGTTTGGTCAGGTCGGCATCGACATGATTGCTGGACCTTCAGAGATACTGGTCGTCAGCGATGGAAAGACTGATCCTGACTGGATTGCGATGGATCTGTTTTCTCAGGCTGAGCACGATGAAAATGCTCAGGCGATATTGATCTCTCCGGATAGCGATCACTTGGATTGTGTTGCCGAGTGCATGGCCAAGAGGCTGCCGGAGATGGAGCGCTCTGAGGTGATCCGGACTTCGCTTACACAGCGGGGCGGCCTCATTCTGGTGCCAGATCTTGACGCTGCGATCGAGGTGGTCAACCGGATTGCACCGGAGCACCTCGAGTTGTCAGTGGCAGAACCCGATGCACTGGTCGGAAACATCCGTAATGCAGGCGCTATCTTTATGGGCCGCCATACCGCAGAGCCCCTGGGTGATTACTGTGCCGGCCCCAATCACGTTCTTCCAACTTCTGGGACTGCTCGATTCTCATCGCCTCTCGGCGTCTATGATTTTCAGAAACGCTCCAGCCTGATTCATTGCAGTCCTAAAGGGGCAGATACCTTGGGTAAAACGGCCTCGATTCTTGCTCATGGTGAAGGTTTGACGGCTCATGCCCGTTCAGCCGAATTTAGGATACTGTCTTCGTATGACTGAGCGAAACAATACGGTCGACGCCTGGCTCCGCCCAGAGATTCTGGCGCTCAGCGCCTACCACGTCCAACCTTCAAAGGGATTTATCAAGCTGG
>CAYFLM010000066.1:0-8092 GCA_964343925.1 uncultured Methylococcus sp. | reverse complement strand
CAATTGGTGGAGGTGGCGGGAATTGAACCCGCGTCCGCAAATCCTCTGCCTTCGGCTCTACATGCTTATCCAAATCAATTGTTTTAACTGTCTGCTACCCGATTGGCAGGGAAGACATCCAGCGATTCCGTAAAGTTTAACGAGAAGACCCCGGACTTGCCGTCTCGCGAGCTTATGATTGTGTTACCCCTGGGACAAAGTCCAATAAGCAGGCTTTGATCAGAGGCCAGCCGGCTTAAGCGGCTAGGGCGTAGTTGTCGTCGTTTGCAACTATTTTAATCGCAGATTGTTTTACGAGGAGACCTGCACCTCGGCATGCACCTTGGGTTTCGCAATCCACGTCGAAACCATGTCACCCCCAATTCTATATGCACTTAGAATCTGATCGAACCAGAAAGTGCCGTAACAGCTTAAGAATTGCGCGTTATTTACACCTCGGTTTGGAGATGCCTTTAAAAACGTCGCAAGTACTAGAATTGTGAATAGTGGTGCCGGAGGTCGGAATCGAACCGACACTTGGTTTCCCAAACCAGATTTTGAGTCTGGCGCGTCTACCAGTTTCGCCACTCCGGCGTAGCCGTAAATTATACCTCCAATCTATAGGAATATCCATGCAAGGCTGCATTCCAAGATGAGTGTTGGTACTATTTGTCCATGTTAAAAAAGGATCTTGACTACGAACTTCCGGGCCATCTTATTGCCCAAGATCCCCCAATTGAAAGAGGCCTATCTCGACTTCTTCATTTGAGTTCTCCGAGAAACATTCAGCATCTGGTTTTTGACGATTTTCAATCCTTCTTATATGAGAGCGACGTATTGGTGCTTAATGACACACGTGTCATACCAGCGCGCCTCTTTGGTTCTAAAGCTACTGGTGGCAGGGTTGAAATACTAATTGAACGCTTATTGTCCTCAGACAACGCCTTGGCTCACATTAGAGCGAGCAAGGCACCCAAATCGGGGTCACTCATTAATATCGATGGTGGTGGAACGTTTCTTGTTGAGGGAAGGGCGGGTGATCTCTTCAATCTCAGCTTAAGATCTGATGGTTCCCTTGAGACGCTTTTAGATCGCGTTGGTCATATCCCTTTACCTCCCTACATAGAACGTAGCGATCAAGAAGCTGATCGTGAGCGATATCAAACGGTATTCTCACGACATAAAGGGGCTATCGCAGCCCCTACAGCAGGTCTCCATTTCACCGATTCTTATCTAAAATCTCTCGAGGAAAGAGGTATCAAAATCGCCTATGTGACGCTCCATGTTGGAAGTGGGACATTTCAACCTCTCAGGGTCGATAATCTTGATGATCACAAAATGCATTTTGAGTTTTGTAATGTGCCCCTAGAGACAGTGAGGCTAATCCAGGAAGCTAAGGCACGGGGAGGAAGGATTTTTGCAGTAGGGACGACGGTTGTGAGAAGTCTAGAGACCGCATCACGAGATGGGGTAATCAAGCCCTACCAGGGAGAAACGGATCTCTTCATCCAACCTGGGTTTGAATTTCATTGTGTCGATGGCTTGTTGACTAACTTTCATTTACCTCAGTCCACACTTCTTGCACTTGTTTGTGCTTTTGGAGGCTATGAGAATGTAATGGCGGCCTACCATGAAGCCATTGATCATGAGTATCGTTTCTTCAGTTATGGGGATGCGATGTTCTTATTTAAGAATGACGAGAGAGGCAGTGGTGTCTGAGGCGTTATTGAATAGCTTCAATTTGGATGCGAGGCTCCAGAAAGATACGGTTTGGATGGGGGATTTTCCTTTGTCCCGGGTGTTGTTAATGAATGAGGCGCGCTATCCATGGTTCATTCTGGTGCCGCGCGTAGATTCCGTCTCTGAGATCTACCAACTTTCTTCTAGCGATCAAATTCAGCTACTTGGTGAATCCGTTTCCCTATTAAAGTGGATGTCAGAAGCCTTTATCCCTGACAAGATGAACGTCGCCGCGATCGGAAATATCGTCCGTCAACTTCATCTCCATCATGTTGCCCGAAAGGTCGGTGACCCCGCATGGCCCAGACCCGTTTGGGGCATGCATGAACCTATCCCGTATGGTGAGTCGGAGCTACTTAAGATCACGCAATCGTTTGATCTAGCAGCCTTGCCTGAGTGTGATCGTTCTCGATGAACTGTCGCTCTGGGTGCGGTGCCTGCTGTGTAGCGCTTTCAATCTCAACACCTATTCCCGGTATGCCAAATGGGAAGCCTTCTGGGGTGAGGTGTGTTCAATTAACCGATGATTATCGTTGCGCGATTTTCGAGTCCCCAGAAAGGCCCAAATGTTGCTCCGGGTTAAGGCCGAGTGAAGAGATGTGCGGAAATAGCAGGGAAGAGGCGCTCGATTATCTTTACGAACTCGAGCGCCTTACCAGTCCTTGATGTTGACCTAAACTTCAAGCAGTAAACGCGTTGGATCTTCTAGCAGTTCTTTAACGGTGAATAGGAACGACACCGCGTCTTTTCCATCGATGATTCGATGGTCATAGGAGAGTGCGAGGTAGATGATGGGACGTATCACAATCTCACCATCCTCGACTACAGGTCGATCCTTGATGCTGTGCATGCCAAGGATTGCACTCTGTGGAGGATTGAGGATAGGCGTTGAAAGCATTGACCCGAAAATGCCGCCATTCGTGATGGTGAATGTTCCACCTGAGAGCTCTTCATAGCTCAGTTTTCCATCGCGAGCACGGGATGAAAACTCAGAAATGGCCTTTTCAATTTCTGCAAAGCCCAAGTGATCAGCATTTCTGAGAACGGGAACTACTAGACCTCGATCGGTAGTCACTGCAATACCGATATCATGGAAGTCGTGAAAGACGATATCGTTCCCTTCTAGGGAGGCGTTGATAATCGGGAATCGCTTGAGAGCTTCTACCGAGGCTTTGACAAAGAAGGACATCAGGCCCAGCTTGACCTTATGAATTTGTTCGAACCTATTCCGATGCTCATGGCGCAGTTCGAATACTTTATGCAGGCTGACCTCACTGAAGGTTGTCAGTGTCGCTGTTGCTTGTTGGGATTCGACCATTCTTTCGGCAATTCGAGCTCTGATCCGCGTCATGGGAACTCGATGTTCCTCACGCGTGGCAGAGCCTTTCTTTTCAACTGAGGCTACTGATGGAGCCAAGAGACTCTCATTCAGTTCTGTGTGAATCTTTTGTTCTTGAGGGTTTTTGGCCAGATAGTCGAGCACGTCCTGTTTGGTGATCCTGCCCGCGATACCGATGTCCTTGGCTGAAAGGTTGTGTTCGGTCAGCAGTCTTCTGACCGCTGGGCTCATGGCCTGATCTATCTTGCTTTCCGGTAATTCTGGGCGTTCAGCCTGAAGCGCGGTTGGTGCTGTATTAATGGGGTTGGGCTTGCGATCGCCGAGATCGGTTTCAATAACGGCGAGGAGATCTCCACCACTAACGACATCACCCTTGCTCCGGCGAATTTCCTGCAGGATTCCGGTTTCTGGAACGGGCACCTCAAGAATGACCTTATCGGTCTCAAGATCGACTAGATTCTGGTCTTTGGTGACAACATCTCCGGACTGATAGTGCCAGTCCAGTAAGGTTGCATCACTAACGGATTCCGGGAGATTAGGTACCTGAACTTCGATTCTCATGAACGATTCCAATGGTCGGATGGGCATTCGATGTGCCATTGAGTGCATCATCGACGACTTTTTTCTGTTGCTCCAAGTGGCGGTTGAACTGACCAACGGCCGGTGCAGCTGACATGGGCCTTCCCGCATAGCTCAAGGTCCGATCATTACCTAGCAAGGCCATAAACCGGTGCTTGATCTGGTGCCATGCGCCTTGATTCTCAGGCTCCTCCTGACACCAGACAATCTCACGAATGTTGGGGTAGCGGGCCAGTTCATTCTGGAACGCTTCATCCGGGAAGGGATAGAGCTGTTCAATTCTTACGATGGCTACGTGGTTCAGAGCCTCGTCTCTCCGAGCCTCAAGCAGGTCATAGAACACTTTACCAGAGCATAAGACCAATCGGGTGATCTGATTGGGTTCATGAGCGTCAATTTCACCGATGATATTGTGAAACTCACCGTTACTCAGTTGTTCAAGACTTGAGGTGGCGAGCTTATGTCTGAGTAGGCTTTTAGGTGAAAGGACGATCAGTGGTTTTCTGTAGGGACGCATCATTTGGCGTCTTAATAAATGAAAAATCTGCGCGGGGGTCGTCGGTACGCAGACTTGAATATTCTGTTCGGCACATAACTGAAGATAGCGCTCAAGGCGGGCCGATGAGTGTTCTGGCCCTTGACCTTCATAACCATGGGGCAGTAATAGGGTGAGGCCACAGAGCCTTCCCCACTTGGTTTCGCCGGAGGTAATGAATTGGTCGATCACGACTTGAGCATTGTTCGCAAAGTCACCAAACTGAGCCTCCCAAATGACCATGACATCGGGCGCTGAACTCGAATACCCATACTCGAAGCCGAGAACGCCTTCCTCTGAGAGCAGGGAGTCATAGATCTGGAAAGTCCCTGCCGGAGGAATGAGGTGTTCAAGCGGGGTATAACTCGTGCCCGTTTGAGCATCATAAAGGACGGAGTGTCGATGGAAGAAAGTACCCCGGCCGACATCCTGTCCGGTAAATCGGATGGGGTAGCCCGCTTTGAGCAAAGTGGCGTAGGCCAAGTTTTCAGCAAATCCCCAATCGATGGGTTGTTCACCTCGAGACATGGCCCAACGGCCTTCGTGTATGGCCTTGGCTCTTGGATGCAAAGTAAAACCATCTGGAAGCGTCAGAATTTCCTCTGCAATGCTCCTTAGAAAGTTGGGTTCGATGCCAGAATGGTAGGTGGCTGTCCAAGGCTGCTCCAGATATCGTGCCCATGAGGGTTTGGGGTAGACCGTTTCTGTCGTAATTTGTGGTCTAAAAACAATCTCCCCTCGACTGAGGGCGGACTGATATTCGGCTTCCAGTTGTTGCTCACCCTCCCGAGAAATGATCCCTTTATCGACGAGAGTATCGGCGTAGAGCTTACGAGTTGTCGGCTTTTGGCGAATAAACTGGTACATCAAAGGTTGCGTTACCGCGGGTTCATCCGCCTCATTGTGTCCTTGTCTTCGATAGCAAATCAGGTCAATGACGACATCCCGATTGAATTTCATACGGTAGTCGACCGCGAGGCGGGTAATGAACAGGACGGCCTCAGGATCATCCCCATTTACATGAAAGACAGGAGCCTGAATCATGTTGGCAACATCGGTGCAGTAGAGGGTTGAGCGCGCATCAAAGGGATTGCTGGTCGTGAAACCAATCTGATTGTTGACTACGACGTGAATGGTGCCCCCCGTGGTATAGGCACGCGTTTCTGCCATGTTCAAGGTCTCCATGACCACGCCCTGGCCTGCAAATGCGGCATCACCATGGATCAGTATGGGCATCACCTCGTCTTCTGGGTCACGGGCATGGCGGTCCTGTCTTGCTCGCACTGACCCCTCTACAACGGGATTGATAATCTCGAGATGTGAGGGGTTGAATGCCAGCGCGATGTGAATCGGTCCATGTTTGGTTTCCACATTAGAGGAAAAACCCATGTGATATTTCACATCTCCAGCGCTCACGAGCGGTGCATCATGAACGATGCCTTCAAACTCCTGGTACAGCGAACTGGGTCTTTTGCCGAGAATGTTGACGAGGACATTCAAGCGGCCCCGGTGCGCCATGCCAATGACGATTTCTCGAGTGCCAAGACCACAAGCGCGTTCTATGACTTCATCGAGTAAGGGGATCAGACTTTCCGCCCCCTCGAGAGAGAATCGCTTCTGCCCGACGTACTTTCGATGCAAGTAACGCTCAATACCTTCTGCAGCAGTCAAAGCTTTTAGGGTGGAGATTTGCCGCTCGGTATCAGGAAGTCCGCGGCTACGGGTATTTTCAAGCCGCGTCTGAATCCATTCTCTGATTTCTGTATCGACAATGTGCATATACTCCGCACCCACGTTCTCACAGTAGGTCTGCTTCAAAAGTGAGAGGATGTCGCGGAGTTTTAGTCGTCGTGAGTTGTGAAGAATATCGACATAAAAATAATGATCCATGTCTTCTTCGCCGAGTCCATGCTCGGAGGGCTCAAGATCCGCTATGGAAGGCGGTGGAGTATTTCTGAGCGGATTGTTATCAGCAACCTGGTGACCGCGCGTTCGATAGTGAAAGATGAGTTGATCTACACCGGCCTGTTTTCTTAACACCCGCTCTATATCTGAGTCCTGTTCAAGTCCGGCCTTAATGTTGGGTTGGTGTTCTGGTTTTTTGGGGCTCGTAGGGTCAGCTAGGGCCTGGAAACGCTCTCTCCAGCTTGAGTCCACGGATTCAGGGTCGTTGAGATATCGTTGGTAGAGATCTTCGAGAAATCCGAGATTGTCCTCAGCGAATCCTGAGGTGCCTTCAAATAATTTGAGGAGCTTGTTCATGCGTTACTTGGATCCCTGACTCAGGGTCTTTAAATGATTGCCGCCTTTGACGTCAAACGAGGCGGTTGGTTTCTTGGCTATTGTTCTTTAGGGAATCATTATCCCCCAACACAATCAAAGTTGCAGTGTATTGAAGCTTAAGTTGGCAAAAAAATGGATTTACCCTATCGCTCCGATAGCGGGTATGGCCGTAGGCAATAGGGCATGGGACAATAAAGCAGATTAACCAATGACTCACCATGACGCAGAACCCGCCGCGTTTTCAGCTTAAAGACCGCTTTGGACGGATTGTCGACTATCTTCGTCTGTCGGTTACCGATCGTTGTGACTTTCGGTGTATCTATTGCATGAGTGAACAGATGAATTTTCTGCCTAGGCAGGAAATTCTGACCCTTGAGGAACTCGAGTTAGTTGCACTGGCTTTCGTTCAATTGGGCGTCAAGAAGATTCGTGTGACGGGTGGGGAACCTTTAGTACGAAGTGGAGTGACCGGGTTACTGTCACAGCTTTCGAAAATGAAGGGCATTGAGACGCTGGCAATGACGACGAATGGCAGCTTACTTGGCGATATGGCCTCAACGCTCAAAACCAGTGGTGTTCAGCGCATCAACGTCAGTCTCGATACTTTATCCCCTGAGCGGTTTCGTTCAATGACCCGGGTTGGTGATTTGGATCGGGTGCTGAAGAGTCTTGATGTCGCGCTAAGCCATGGATTCGATCGAATCAAACTGAACACCGTTGTCCTTCGAGACCGCAATCACGATGAAGTGTGTGACCTCGTAGCCTTTGCTGTGAAAAAGGGTCTCGATATTAGTTTCATTGAGGAAATGCCATTGGGGCATATCGACTCACATGATCGAAAAGAAGCCTTTTATTCGAGTTCCGCTATTCGTGATGATCTCAGTCGGCATTGGCATTTAGAGCCGATGGACGTATCAACAGGAGGGCCCTCCCGCTACTGGAAGTTGGAAGGGTCGCCTATTCGTGTTGGTTTTATCTCTCCCCACAGCCAAAACTTCTGTGCATCCTGCAACCGAGTCCGTGTGACCGCCGAAGGTAAGCTGCTGCTTTGCCTTGGCAATGAGCATTCTGTAGATCTTAGAGCAGTCATTAGATCGACATCTGGGGACCTCGAGCTTCTCAAAAAAAGCATCATCGAGGCCATGGCGATCAAGCCGGAAAAACATCATTTTGAAGTAGAAACACAACCCGTCATTTTCCGTCATATGAGTGTGACGGGGGGTTAACTAGCGCTCCAGAAGGCGTGGCATCAATTCAACGAGGTTGCATGGACGCGTTCTGAAATCAAGCTGAGCCCGGATGAGTTTGTCCCACGCAGTCCTACAGGCCCCGGAGGATCCCGGGAGACAGAATATGTAAGTTCCATTGGCAACACCGGCAATCGCACGTGATTGTAAGGTGGAGGTACCGATTTCTTCTAATGATAGAAAACGGAAAACTTCTCCAAACCCGTCCAGGGTTTTATCAAAAAGCACGCTGACCGCCTCAGGAGTGCCGTCCCTTCCGGTGACCCCCGTTCCGCCAGTCGACAAAATGACGTTAATGCTTGGATCCACGATCCACTGGGATACCTGCGCACGAATGGCGTAAATATCATCTTTTACGATCTTCTTTGCAGCCAGTTGATGGCCTTCTTG
>CAYFLM010000065.1:0-8129 GCA_964343925.1 uncultured Methylococcus sp. | reverse complement strand
AAACAGGGGTGCCCTGCTGATAGCGGCGCTGAGAGAGACCCTAGACCCGATCCGGGTAATACCGGCGTGGGGAGTTTCACAGCTGAAATTCAGTTCATGATGATTGAATCTTAGGCCTCAGTCTCATCCTGCCCCTATGGTTTAAGGATGGAGACTTGGTGTTGCCGATGTCTGTTTGCTCAACTACCCGATCATTTTCTAAAGACCCGCAATGACATCTGATATTGTCATTTTGGGTGCTGGACTTTCAGGCTTGTTGGTCGCGAATGCCTTATTTCGGCAGGGTTTTAGCGTTTCCGTATACGAGTCGGAGGAACGTTCTGCTTCAGGTGGTGCGGCACGTGTTGCTGCGGCTATGTTGGCGCCAGCTACTGAATCGGTGGATGCGGATCCAACCGTCGTTTCCTTGGGATTGAGAAGTCTTGAGCTTTGGCCGGCCATTTTGTCAGAGCTATCGGCCCCGGTTTTTTTCCAACAAAAGGGAACCTTGGTGCTTTGGCACCCTCAGGACAGGGACCAGGCCGGGCTGTTTCAATCCCGCCTCAACCGCACGTCCGCTTCTCTGGATTTACAAGCGCAGCCCATTTATCTCGATGCTGCGGGTATTGACGCGTTGGAACCCAGCTTGGAGCATCGTTTTTCACAAGCGATATTCTTGCCCAACGAAGGCCAGCTCGATAATCGGGGATTGCTCGAAAGTTTGATGGATACACTGCTCGGGTGTGGTGTTTCAATCCACTGGGGTGAAGCGAGGACACCAGAGGAATTTTCTGCGCGCTGGATTATTGATTGTAGAGGCTTAGGCGCTCGTCCTGATATCAACACGCTCAGAGGTGTTCGTGGTGAAGTCTTGAGAGTTCAGACCACTGAAGTCTCTTTGAATCGCCCGATACGCCTGTTACATCCCCGTTACCCTATTTATATCGCCCCTAAACCTAACGGGGTCTATGTGGTGGGTGCAACTCAAATCGAGGCCGAAGATCGTTCAGCACCCAGTGTTCGCTCAGCATTGGAACTGCTCTCTGCGCTCTACACGGTCCACCCTGCTTTTGGTGAGGCACGAATTTTGGAAATGGGTGCTCAATGCCGCCCAGCATTGCCAGACAATCGGCCGAGAATTGCTTGGGATGGCAGCCGTGTAATTTCTATCAATGGCCTTTATCGACATGGGTTTATGATTGCACCAGCAGTCGTTGAGCAGGCACTCGAACTCCTAACCGTTCTCAATCAGAACCCTCAAGACCTCGGTCCTTGGCTATCGAAAAAAACTACCGACTATATTTTTGACGGGCCCCTTAGCCCCCCCGAACATTATGAATATATTCATTAATCAGAGTCAGATTGAATTGACCGAAGGTGCAACAGTCGAAATGGCGCTAGCGCTTTTCAAGCCAGAGCGCCCTTTCGCGGTGGCACTCAATTGCAAACTGGTACATCGTTCAAGCTACGCGGAACAAACCCTCAAAGAGGGTGATCAGCTTGAGGTCGTTCAACCGGTTGCAGGAGGGTAATTATGAGCACGTTCAACATTTCATCGCACCAAGGTACGCACGATCCCTTTACGCTTTATGGCATTACGCTCAAGAGTCGGCTACTACTAGGAACGGCCCGCTACCCATCGCCAGAGATTCTTCGTCAGGTTGTTGAGGTGGCACAACCGGGGATGCTGACGGTTTCCCTTCGCCGACAATCTGCGGGTCACAATGAGGTTGCAGGACGCTCTTTTTGGGATCTTCTCTCCGAGTGGAACATCCCCTCGCTTCCTAATACGGCCGGCTGTCATAGTCCAGAGGAGGCCTATGCGACAGCAATGATGGCCCGGGAATTGTTTGAGACGGACTGGATTAAACTGGAACTTATTGGCGATGATTACACCCTGCAGCCGGATGTCCTCAATTTAGTTTCAGTTGCAGATCGACTACTCAAGGAGGGCTTCAAGGTCCTCCCTTATTGCACCGAAGACTTGACGCTGTGTAAGCGCCTTGTGGATGTTGGCTGCCAGGCCGTAATGCCTTGGGCCTCTCCTATTGGAAGCGGCAAAGGCGTGATGAATCCATATGGGATGAGACTTTTGAGAGAGCGCCTTGATGTTCCTATGCTGGTTGATGCAGGTATCGGTCTCCCTTCCCATGCGTGCGAAGTGATGGAGTGGGGGTTTGATGGGGTTTTATTGAATACGGCTGTTGCCCAAGCGGCTGACCCCGTCCTCCTTGCAAAAGCCTTCAGAAAAGCCATTGAAGCGGGACGACTGAGCTTCAAGGGGGGTGCCATGATCGCTCGGGAGTCGGCGCAGGCCAGTACACCTGTCATCGGAACGCCGTTTTGGCATCAGAGCAAATAAACTGTCTTGAGGATTCATTTTTCGTTATAGTCCCGATCACAAATGATAATAACAATACGGTGACATATGGAGTCTAACCTCGTTAAAGGCATGGCAGCTTTCGTGCTGGTGATGATCGTCGGGTTTGTAATTGTTGGAACGACGCGTGAAACAAAGCAGGAAAAAGTTCAGGGCGTATTGCTCCAAACTTCTGGCATGCTGCATACGCTGGCCTTGAATAAATGTTCCGATGTCGTGACCAAGGAAATTGGTGAGCATCCGTATACCCCTAAGGAAAATACCAGCGATGGTATGTCCTGGGTCACCTTGGTCTGGCACAACGTGGGTAATGTGCAAAGAGCGGAGTGTCGTTACGTGATTGACCAGGGCATTACCCTACTCAAGCTTGACGACCGTGTAGTGATTGAAAAGACGGAGAACTTCAATACTGCTCCCGCAGCACCAAAGTCGGCCCATCACTAATCGGTTCGATCTCTTTCCTCGGCTCGGCTGGGTGTTTTCCAGATGGAAAGCACCAGCCAGAGAGCGCCGGCGCCCGCAACGATAAATCCAAAAACGCCGAGAGCCGGTAGCCCCAGCAGTTTTGGCCCGCCACTTACGGTCATGACAATCGCGGATCCAATAATTAGAGAAGCGGTCACCATGCCCACCGTTAGGCGATTGGCCGCTCGGTCGACAATAAATCCAAACCGCGCAAGATCGCTCATGTCGACGCTGACTTTTACCGTACCCGTTCTCAGGCGACGCATGAAGCGTCTCAGATCCTGAGGAAATGCATTGGCTACACTCATCAAGCCTGAGAGATTGCGTTGAGCTCTGGCCAGTAATGCCTCGGGTCGGTTGCGCTCTACAGTGGCTTTGATCAGGAAAGGCCCCATTTGGGAGACGATATCGAACTCTGGATCAATTTGACGGCCCATTCCCTCTAGGGTAATCAGGGCTTTGAATAACATTGTCAGATCGGCCGGTAATACCAATTGGTTGTCCCGGATCAACGCTGCCATTTCGGAGAGGATGACACCCAGCCGAAGTTGCTTTAATGCTACACCATGATATTTATCCACAAACATGCCCACTTCAGAGACCAGTCGCTCCGTGCTGGTGGGGACATCGTCTGCCCAGTCCAGAAGGACTTCGACCATGTTGGTGGCGTCTCGGGAGACAATAGCGTTCAGCATTTCAATAATCTGATCGCGGCGATGTTCTGATAGTGTCCCGACCATCCCAAAATCAATAAAGGCGAGTCGGTTGGGGGGAAGATAAATGAAGTTCCCAGGGTGTGGGTCGGCGTGAAAGAACCCATCGATCAAAACCATCTTGAGGACGGCATCGGCTCCACGTTGCGCAAGAAGTTTTCGGTTGAATCCCAGCTGTTTCAGCTGGTTGACTTCTCTTCCTGGTACCCCTTCGATATATTCCTGGACGATGGTTCTCTCACTGCAATAATCCCAGTAAATTGTAGGAATGACGATATTGGGTTCGTCCTTGAAATTATGTGCGGCGCGTTCAGTATTGCGCGCTTCTGAGAGTAGATCGAGTTCACTTCTCAGGGAGAGCTTGAATTGACGAAGAATGGCTTGAGGGTGAAAGTGGCGTGTGTCTGGGAACTCATGCTCCATCACACTGATGACGCGTTCAATCAGTCTGAGATCGGCGTCGATAGTGGCCCTGATACCGGGTCTTCTAATCTTGACGATAACGTCCTTGCCATCAGGAAGGATGGCTCGATGAACCTGCGCGATAGAGGCCGCTGCAATCGCGTCTTCTTGGAGATTGAGAAAAGCCTCCTCAACACTTTTCCCCAAAGACTCCTCGAGCTGAGGTTTTAGTTCCTCAAAGGGAAGGGGCGGGACTTGATCATGCAGTTTTTCGAATTCTGCAATCCATTCAGGTGAAAAAAGATCGACGCGAGTGGCAAGAATCTGCCCGAACTTAATAAACGTAGGGCCCATTTCCTCCATGGCGCGTCGAACACGCTCAGGGGTGTCCAGTTTGAGTAGCATTTCAAACTGTCCCCAGTTAAGCGCGCGCCCCGCCTTTTCAAGAATGGGCTCAAGGCCTAGCCTTCTTACGATATCGCCAAAGCCATAACGGATAAGTATCGACGCAATTTCATGCAGTCGACCAATATCTCGCATGGCTCCTAGCGTTTCAAGGATCACGGAGAAACCCCTCTTTTGTATAGCTGCTCAAATGAATGGTTCTTTGGCAGCAATCAGGTTATCGGGCTTTCGATGGGGTTCCTTTTGAAGCCTCAGGATTTTCCGGAAGCACGATATTCAATTCCAGTGTTTCACGGGACTCGTCCTTTTCCATCTTGACCGTCATCGCGTCTTGGTCAATGTTGACGTATTTGCGAATCACGGCCAGAAGGTCTTTTTGGAGGTCAGCAAGATACTCCGGCTGATTGGCTCTAGATCTTTCATGGTGAACAAGAATCTGAAGCCGCTCTTTGGCGATGGATGCCGACTTCGGGCGCGATGAGCGGAAATAATCCATTAGGCTCATTATTTACCTCCGAACAGCCGGCCAAGAAGGCCCTTCTTTTCATCATCAATGAATCGATGGGGGAGATCTTCTCCCAGATAGCGACCGACCACATCCTGATAGGCTTGACCGGCATCGCTCTTTTCATCAAGTACAACAGGTGCGCCTGAGTTAGAAGCGTTGAGCACAGCCTTGGATTCTGGAATGACACCGAGCAAATGCAACGACAGGATTTCCTGGACATCCTCAACACTCAGCATCTCACCCAACTTAACGCGCTGTGGTGAATAACGGGTCAGCAACAAAAATTCGCGAATGGGATCTTGACCGAGTTCCGCACGTCTGGACTTGCTTGCAAGAAGCCCGAGCATACGATCAGAGTCTCTCACAGAGGAGACCTCCGGATTCGTGACAACGATGGCATCGTCTGCAAAGTACATCGCCAAGTGTGCACCCCGCTCAATTCCTGCGGGAGAATCACAGACAATATAATCAAAGGTTTCTGAGAGCTCATTAAGAATACGCTCTACACCATCCTGAGTCAGTGCATCCTTGTCCCGCGTTTGCGAGGCAGGAAGGATGAAGAGGTTGTCACAGCGTTTGTCCTTAATCAGGGCCTGGTTGAGCGTGGCTTCTTTGTTGATCACATTGACGAAGTCGTATACGACCCGTCGCTCGCAACCCATGATCAAATCTAGATTTCTAAGACCAATATCGAAATCGATGACGACGGTGCGATTGCCCCTTAACGCCAAACCCATTGAAATGGCAGCGCTGGTTGTGGTTTTACCGACACCGCCCTTGCCTGAAGTTACTACGATGATTCTCGCCACTGAAACCTTCCCCCAAATAAAAATTAGAGTTGATCAATCACCAGGGCATCCTCCTTCAGGTGGATTTGCACCAGTTTACCTTTTAATGAAGCATCTTCAGCTTCGCTTGTTCTGTAATGACCCCCGATGGCAACCAATTGGGCCTGGAGATCCGTACAAAAAATTCGTGCATCAAGATTGCCTTGAACCCCAGCCAGCGCTCTTCCTTTGAGAGAGCCATACACATGAATATTTCCATCAGCCATGATTTCGGCACCAGGGCTCACTTGTGCCATGACGATCAGGTCGCCACCCGCAGCGTAAATTCGCTGGCCCGATCGAACGGGTTGATCTATGACTTTAGTAGGCGTGACAGCCGCTTGCCTTGGAGGTGGAATCGGGCGCTTGCTTGCTGATTTTTGCGGCTGCGCGGCCTCGCCTTTCACTTCAGCAAGTACAGCTAGCTTTTCGGCTTGTGCATCCCTTTGATGCTCAGAGCTTCCGCCCCGCATGCCAACGGGGGCCAGTTGTAATTCATGAACCAACTTGAGAACCTCCGAGAAATTAAGGGCCTTACGTTGTTCATCATCCAATTCCGCAAGATCAATAATGATCGGCGCGTTTCTAAAAAACTCAGGAGCTTTGCCGAGTTTTGCTTCGAGATCCGATCGGACCTCAAGGAGGTCTGATGAAAGAAGCCTCAGGATCGGAAGCGTAATGGATCCTGACTTAAGATCCACCGCAGCGGATGAAGCGGCGGCATTTGGCGGATTGGTGATCATCAAATGACCTTAAAAGAGTTCTTTGGGGATGGAGGCATTGTACCATTTAGAAGCGATGGACCGTCTTGGTTATGTTTCCTGCGCCCAATAAAAAAGGGGATGGCCCAGCCATCCCCTTTTTATTCGATACCCAGAAGTTACTTTGTCTGGGTTTTGGGGTCACCATCTACGCCTTGAAGGTCAAGGTCCATCTGGCGCTCCAATTCTTCATCCAGCGGCGGATTACCATCATTAATCAAATAGGCCCTTTGCTGCTGATAAGCATTACGGATGAACTGATAACGATCCACCGAGGCTTCATCAACAATTTTTGACGCGCTCATGAGATCCGCGCGCATATCAATAATGCGCAATGTGCCAGAGCCATACGGCCACGCCATGGGGGTAATATAGTTGATCGGATTGGAGAAGATATCTCCCGCATAACCGACCACACCTCTGGGACTTCCTGGACCTATGAAGGGGAGAACGAGATAGGGACCGGATGGTATGCCCCATTTGCCCAAGGTCTGATCAAAGTCTTCATCATGTTTGGGTAGGTGCATCTTGCTGGCCACGTCAACAAACCCCGCGAGACCCACTGTACTATTAACCAAGATGCGCCCGAAATCTTGACTCGTTTGAAGTAGTTTGAACTGCAGGAGATCGTTGGCCATTACGCCAATATCAGAAACATTGCTGTAAAAATTCGTGACGCCTTTGTCTACAACCCCTGGTGTTACAAACTTATAGCCCGTTCCAACCGGCTTAAAGAGATAATCATCCAGACGGTCATTGAAATTTTGTGCGCCCCTATTCCAGCCTTCCCATGGATCACGGGGGTCTTCCTTTTTGACTTCGTCTGATGCACATCCTTGAAACAAGCTAAATGCGCTCAGACAAAACAGCACGATCAGATTCTTAGTCAGTGCTCTCATTATCACTCTCTCGCAACCTCAATAACGGGGTTTGGTTATGCCCGAGAGTGCCCGCGAAACCACTGTCAGCACTCGTTAATATATACCAATGCGCAAATATAATAGGATTACCTCATTGAGTCGAGTAAAAATTTCAATACCATGGATCAGCCACATTTAATTTCTCTGGAGAATAGATTTAGAGGGTTTCTTCCTGTTGTCATTGATATTGAAACGGGAGGCTTCGATCCCCGGTTGAATCCTATTCTTGAGTTGGCGGCAGTCACACTGACCATGGATGACTCTGGCGCTTTGGTGATGGATGAGGTCCATGAGGTCAGGGTGAAGCCTTTTATCGGGTGTGAGCTTAATGAGGCAGCGCTTAAATTCAATGGGATCAACCCCTATGAGGATGCGCGCCTGGATTTATCGGAGCGCGAGGCGCTTAACCAGATTTTTGTCCCTATTCGTGGAGCCATTAAACGTGCTGCGTGCACCCGGGCTGTTCTTGTCGGTCACAACCCGGCGTTTGATCTTGGATTTTTAAATGCCGCCGTAGAGCGGACGGGCATCAAGCGGAACCCGTTCCATCCTTTCAGCTCTTTTGATACCGCAACGCTTGGCGGCTTGGCCTTTGGTCAGACTGTTCTGGCAAAGGCCGTATGTGCTGCCGGCTTTGAGTGGGACAATTCGCTTGCCCATTCAGCTCGATACGATGCCGAACAAACCGCTCGCCTCTTTTGTGCCATCGTCAACCGATGGTTGGCGCTACAGCGGGCTGCCCGATAATCTGTTGGTCCACTCCTTGCTT
>CAYFLM010000064.1:0-8131 GCA_964343925.1 uncultured Methylococcus sp. | reverse complement strand
GATGATACAGGCGGGTTCAAATGGTTAAAAAACTTTTCCGTTGGCTACTGGCCAGCCTATTTAGAGTAAAACTCCTCGGGCTCGAGAACTATGCGCTTGCAGGGGATCGTGTGCTAATTATTGCCAATCATACGTCCTACCTCGACCCCATACTCCTATGGGCATTTTTTCCGGACGAAGTCACGTTCGCGATCAATACGGCCATTTCGGAACAGTGGTGGGTAAAACCCGCGCTCAAGTTTGCCAAGGTCTTCCCGATGGACCCTTTGCAACCCCTGTCTCTTAAAGCCCTGACGCACTATCTCAAAGAAGATCGTAAGGCGGTCATCTTCCCTGAGGGCCGTATCACCGTCACTGGTGCATTGATGAAAGTCTATGATGGCGCCGCGCTTATCGCAGAAAAATCAGGAGCAGCCATTCTCCCGATTAGAATTGATGGCGCCCAATACACACCTGTCTCAAGATTGCATGGTGTTGTAAGACTCCGTTGGTTTCCACCAATAACCCTGAATATTTTGGCGCCCAGGGATCTCACACACCTTCCCGCAGCCGATGCGCATGAGCGTCGCCACCGCATGGGGCTCATGCTCACGGACATCATGAGTGACATGATGTTTGAAACCGGAAATCACCGTAGAACCGTTTTTGCGGCGTTATTGGATGCACGGAGAATCCATGGAGGAGACCACAAGCTTCTCGAAGATATTCGCCGCCAACCCATCAGTTACAACGGTTTAATTGCCCAAACCCTAGCCTTGGGCAAAAAGCTCTCAAATCTAACGGGAGACAAGGAACACGTCGGGCTGTTACTGCCTAATACCAACGTCACCGTAGCTGTCTTGCTCGGGCTACAGATTTATGGACGAATTCCGGCGATGCTAAATTTTGGCGCGGGTCTTCGAAATCTCCTATCGGCCTGCCAAACGGCCGAAATCAGGACCTTCATCACTTCAAGAAGGTTTGTCGTCAATGCCAAACTCGAGACCACCGTTGAGGCCATGGCAGAAAAGCATGAAGTGATTTTTCTGGAGGATATCATTCCCACCATCAAGGGCATGGATAAACTTTGGGCGCTCATCGCCTCCTGGACTGCGAGCATCTGGTATGCAGAGGGCGACCAAACGGATGATCCCGCTGTGGTGCTCTTTACATCAGGATCTGAGGGAGAACCCAAGGGTGTCGTCCTTTCACATGGCAATCTTCTTGCCAACCGTGAGCAACTCGCGGCGAGATTAGACCTCAATGCCCAAGATACCATTCTGAACGCTTTACCCATGTTTCATGCTTTTGGGCTCACAGCTGGAACGCTTCTGCCCCTCCTCTATGGAATGAAGACGTTTCTTTATCCTTCCCCCTTGCATTATCGAATCATTCCCGAGGTGGCTTATGACCTCAATGCCACCATTCTTTTTGGAACCAACACTTTCCTCGCGGGCTATGCCAAACATGCGCACCCCTACGATTTTTACAGTGTTCGCTACGTGTTTGCCGGGGCTGAAAAGCTTCAAGACGATACTCGAAAAATATGGGTTGAGAAGTTTGGACTCAGGGTTCTAGAGGGCTATGGTGCAACTGAAACCTCTCCCATTCTGGCGGCCAACACCCCGATGTTCTATAAAGAGGGTACCGTGGGCCGCTTCATGCCGGGCATTGATTGGCAGTTAGAAGAAGTCTCTGGGGTCAACGAGGGCGGGAAACTCCATGTCACGGGCCCCAATGTGATGCTGGGCTACCTCCGCCCTGAAAGACCGGGAGTACTGGAGCCCCCTCACTCCCGCTACGGTCAAGGTTGGTATGACACGGGAGATATCGTCAAAGTCGATTCTGATGGATTCCTATCGATCTGTGGCAGGGTGAAGCGCTTCGCCAAGATTGGGGGAGAGATGATTTCGCTAACCTTGGTTGAGGAAATTGCGGCGCGTGTTTGGCCCGGCCAAATTCACGCTGCGCTCAATGTTCATGACGATAGAAAGGGTGAGCGGATTATTTTAGCCACGCAACAACTGGAAGCCGATCGGCAGGCTTTCACCATGATGACGCAATCCTTAGGTTACAGTGAGCTGCATAACCCCAAAGAATTGATCATCATGAAAGAAATTCCACTCCTCGGCTCAGGAAAAATCGACTACCCCAAGCTACGAGAAGCGCTCGAACAGGAAACATCTCATGAATAAAGCACTGGGCACCTTGGTTGTCGCTCAATTTCTCTCGGCGTTCGGAGACAACGCTATCCTTTTCACCGTGATTGCCATCGTCCTCAAAGGAAGCACACATGGCAATGGCTATGTCGCGGCGCTACAAAGCGCATTCCTTATTGCCTATATCGTTTTAACGCCCTGGGTAGGCGCCTGGGCTGAGCGATGGACCAAACCCAAAGTGCTCCTGTCGGCTAATCTGATTAAGGCACTCGGTGGACTTTCGATTTATCTCGGTCTTGAACCCCTCGCGGGCTATGCGATCGTGGGGATAGGCGCTGCGACCTATGGCCCCGCTAAATACGGCATCATTCCAGAACTCATTGCATCCGACCGACTGGTTAAGGCCAATGGGTGGGTCGAGGGGGCCACCATTGCGGCGATACTGATTGGAACCGTGATTGGGGCCAAGCTGGCGGATTATTCCATCGAAATAGCACTCCTATCCGTAATCGGGATCTATGTTTTTTCTGGCGTTGCAACATTGGTGATACCTGGACGTGCGGGTAAAGGGGCATCCGACCAACCCTCCTCCTGGGGCAGCCTCTTTCAGTGGATTCGTCTTCTCTTTAAGTCACAAAGAGCGAGACATGTGCTGTTGGCCCTGAGTCTTTTTTGGTCCGTTGCCGCAACGCTCAGAGTCGTCCTTGTCGCTTGGGCACCTGAGGTCCTTGATCTCAAGACCGCGACCGATATTGCTCAGCTGACGCTGTATCTCGCCATTGGCATCGTAGTGGGCGCTGCCTTGGTTCCAAAACTCATTCCGCTAGAGAAGCTCAGAAGAACCCGGTTTTCAGCTTATGCCATGGGGTCCCTCATCTTGGGGCTTTCCTTCACCTCCGCACCATTAGAAGCGCGAATCGTGCTCTTTTTTATCGGCATTACAGGCGGGATCTTTGTCGTGCCCCTCAATGCGGCTGTGCAACAAGCGGGTTTTGAAACGATAGGAAGCGGAAGCGCCGTAGCCGTTCAAAATTTTTTCCAAAATGGTGCCATTCTCCTGAGCATGGGGCTCTACACCTTGGCTGCCTCTTGGGGAGTGGGGCCTACCTTAACCATCTGGGTGTTGGGTTTGGTTGTTTGGATCATGACCCTTCTGGTATCGTGGCACCTCATTTGGCGGGGCCGCCCCATCGGGGCTTTGTTCTGGCCGCCACGATAACCCTACAGGCTCTCCTTCCACCCTTTTTGCATGCAGTTAGCTTTAGTGGAGCATCTTCAATTAGGTCACCGGATGTTGGGCCGGTGGAGCTTCTTTTGCCTGTCACTTGCGCTACTTTCGGGCTGTATGAGCATCACCACGCACAAAAAGAATGGTGAGGAAGTGGTCATGAGTCAAAAAGAATTCGAACTCTACGTCGAGAAGGTCTTCCGCTATCACAATCAGGTGATGAACGAACTCCTGGAATCATCTGAAGATGTCATGGAACAACACCCCATGGATGCCAAAAAGCTCAAGGCCGCTGAAAAGAAGATGATTGAGAGCTGTCACCCCTTAAATGAAGTGGTCTCCGAGTCTCTTGCGGGAGGGAGCGCCTCCATTCAGGTCAAAATGGAGCTCGCGACAACGGTACCTGCCTGCGAAGAGGCCACCGAATCCGTCGATCAACTGATGCCTTGAGGGGTATGAGAACCTCGGCATGCAGCCGAAGGAAACACCCAAAGCTCTAAAAGTTTTCATCTGCCGCGCGCGAATAGGCCCCTATCAATTGCCTATTTTGACGATGAGACTCAAGCGCTCAGGCTCCTGACGCCCTAGCTTTTCCCACAACATCGAGCCCTCTAAAGACCCAAACGATAGAACGGTAAAGCACAACAGGAAAGAGGGTATCGGGGCCGATCTTGATCAACCCCGAAAATCCAGCTGAATTAAGGCTTTTGAACCTTGACGAGCTCAACATCAAAAATAAGGGCCGTATTGGGAGGAATAAGCCCCCCAGCGCCACGTTCGCCGTAGGCAAGATCAGAGGGGACGAACAGCCGATATTTGGCACCCTCTTTCATCAGCTGCAAGCCTTCTGTCCATCCAGCGATAACGCGATTCAAGGGAAAACCGATGCCCTTTCCTGCATCGAATTCATCACCAGAAATAAAAGTACCCCGATAGTTCACCACAACCTTATCCGTGGCAGAAGGCTTTTCCCCTGTACCCTCGCTGATCACCTGGTATTGGAGGCCACTGGCCGTCGTCATAATTCCGGGCTTTTTAGCATTTTGAGCCAAAAAATCCTTGCCCACATCCGCATTGGCGTCGGCCAAAACCTCAGCACTCGCACCGGTCATTAAAAGTACCAGTAAGAGCATCGATTTAAATCCATTCATCCATCGGGCCATCATGGCGTTTTCTCCTTAATATAAAGTTGAGCTGAGGTCAGCTTGGGTGATTTGAGATCCTTGATCACAAGTCGGCTTATAGAAATCGTCTTTTAAAGTCTTCGAGACGATCCAAGGCCTCTTCAATACGCTGAGTAGACGCAGTATACGCAAAGCGGAGATAGTTTCGTGCATCGTGAACGCCAAAATCCATGCCTGGGGTGACCGCAACGCCTTGAGTTTCCAATAGCCTCCGGGCCAGGATCTCACTGTCATCACACCAAGGTGTGGTATCAGCGTAAATATAAAAAGCACCGTCAGGTCTTGCACTCAGTCCAAATCCCAAAGATTCAAGACCTGACATCAACACCTTGCGTCTTTCATCAAAAGCCATGCGTCTTCTTTCAAGTTCTTCCAGATTTTTTTCACTAAAGGCTTCAACCGCTATCCTTTGAGAGAGTGTTGGGGCTGAGATAAAAAGGTTTTGTGCCAGACGCTCTGCCATGTCCTTAAAGTCATCAGGAACAATGCACCACCCTAAGCGCCAACCGGTCATGCCAAAGTATTTGGAGAAACTGTTGATGACAAAGGCCTCTGGATCAAACTGGAGAACCGTCGGCGTCGGCACTCCGTAGGAAAGCCCATGATAAATCTCATCGGAAATGAGAAACCCTCCTTTCTCTTTGACCGTGGAAGCCAACGCTTTGAGGGTTTCCGCATCCATCACCGTCCCGGTGGGATTTGAAGGCGATGCCATCACGACACCCTGCGTCTTATCTGACCAGGACGCCTCTACAAGCTCTGAATTGAGGTTATAGTCCGTTTGCGCTCCCACGGGAACCCACCGAGGAACGCCGCCAAAGAGCCTCACAAAATTGGGATAGCAGGGGTACCCCGGGTCTGAGAGCAAGACCTCATGACCCGCTTCGATCAAAAGCCCCAACAAGAGCAAAAACCCACCCGATGCACCTGGAACAATGAAGATGCGATCGGGCTTCACCTTCACGTCGTAGCGATTCGCATAAAAATCCGAGATCCGTTCTCTTAAGAGCGGATCGCCCGCAGCGGGCGTGTAATGGATAGGGTCGTCTTGAAGTGCTTTTTGAGCGGCTTCGATCAACAAGGGGGGCGTAGGAAAATCGGGCTCACCGATTTCCATATGGATAATATCCCTCCCCTCCGCTTCAAGGACCTTGGCCCTTGCCAGAATTTCCATCACATGGAAAGCCGTAATCTCACGCACACGGCTGGATAAGCCCATCTTTTGGTTCATTTCTCAGGGGCTCCCGCTCCATTTCCATTCAAAAGTCTTCCAATTTTAAAGTGAACTGCGTTGCTTAAAGACATTTTTTCTGCCTATACTTTGAGGTTCTCGATCGTGATCCTGGAGTCAGGAATGGCCAGCAACAAGAAACCCGATATTCACGCTACCCCGTTTAGCTTCGAACCTTACACGCCCAAAGAGGGCGAAGAATACATGAATGAGCCGCAAGTCGAGCACTTCCGGAACATTCTGCTCAATTGGAAAACGGAACTGATGAGTGAAGTGGATCGGACGGTCCATCACATGCAGGATGAAGCCGCCAATTTCCCTGATCCCAACGATCGCGCGACCCAGGAATCTGAATTCAGTCTGGAACTCAGAACCCGAGACCGGGAAAGAAAGCTCATTAAAAAGATTGATGAATCCCTCCAAAGCCTGGAGCGAGGCGATTACGGATTTTGTGAAACCTGTGGCATCGAGATCGGAGTTCGTCGACTCGAAGCGCGTCCTACAGCAACACAATGCATCGATTGCAAGACGCTGGATGAAATCCGTGAGCGTCAGCTCGGTTAACACTGGCTTTCCTTGAGCGACCAAGGACTACTCCAAAACCCTTCATCTGAACGGAAGCCCCCCATTCGGGGGCGATTCGCGCCAACCCCTACGGGCCCTTTGCATTTAGGCTCCCTCATCACTGCCGTTGGGAGTTACCTCGAAACCAGACATGCCCACGGTTTCTGGCACCTCCGGATCGATGATCTGGATCTCAACCGTTCCAAGTCTGAATGGATCTCCCCCATCCTTACAACCCTGGAGACCCTGGGTCTTGAATGGGAAGGTCCTGTCGTGTACCAAAGCCAAAATCACTCAGAATATCAAGCAGCACTGGACCAACTTAAAGCCAATGGGATGCTGTATGCCTGCCGATGTTCCAGAAAAACGCTGGCCGGCCGCACTTCTCTGACGGGTGAGGAGACGCGGTACCCGGGTACCTGTCAACACCTCGGCTTTCCCTTTGAGCCAGGGGAATCTGCCCTCAGGATCAAGGTGTCAGAGAATCCCATCGAAATTCAGGATGGCCTTCAAGGCGCCTTTCGGCAAAACCTTTCGGAAACGTTGGGTGATTTCGTGGTTTACCGTAAAGACCAAGTCTTTGCCTATCATCTTGCCACGGTCCTCGATGATGAAGCCCTCGGCGTGACTCAAGTCGTAAGGGGCTTTGATCTTCTGGATTCGACGCCAAGACAGGTCTTCCTGCAAGAGGCACTGGGCCTCAAGACACCACGTTATGTCCATCTTCCGCTATTGATCGATGAACACGGGACCAAAATCAGTAAGAGCCTTGGCGCTTCAGCCGTTTCGACCCAACAGCCTTCTGAGACGCTACACGAAGTCCTGGGCTACCTCAGACAAAATCCCCCCATCGACCTCAAAAAAGAACCCGTCGAAACGATGCTGAACTGGGCCAGCGAACATTGGGACCTTACCCCACTCAAGGGCATCGCTTCGATGACCCTGAGGGAGGCACCATGAAGGATTATGTCCTGATTCTGATGGGCACCATGCTGGTGAACAATCTGGTCCTTGTGAAGTTCCTGGGGCTTTGCCCCTTGATGGGTGTTTCAAGGCGACAGGAAACCGCCCTGGGCATGGGTCTTGCCACGACGTTTGTCCTCACCCTTTCATCGACACTGAGTCACCTCCTCTATGTCCTGGTCCTTAAACCCTTTGACCTCACCTATCTCAAAACGCTGGTCTTCATTGTCATCATCGGCGGCGTCGTCCAATTCACAGAGCACGTGGTTCGAAGATCGAGTCCCCTCCTCTACCAGGTGCTGGGCATTTTTCTGCCCCTCATCACAACCAACTGCGCTGTTCTCGGTGTGGCGCTCTTGAATGTTCAGGAAGAGCACACTTTCCTTGAATCCATTCTCTATGGGCTTGGAGCCTCCTTGGGATTCACGCTCGTCATCGTGCTCTTTGCAGGCGTTCGTGAACGGATTGATGCCAGCGATGTCCCCGAAGTCTTTCGAGGGCATGCGGTCAGTCTCATCACGGCAGGGATCCTGTCCCTGGCCTTTATGGGATTCCAAGGGATGGGGAGAGTCTAGCCAATGGTGGGGCTCTTGCTCATCCTCTTGATCGTGGGCGCTATGGGAGCGCTGCTGATCCAGAGCGGCCGAAAACTGCCCTTGGCCGAAGACCCACTCCTTCAGGCCGTCAATGAGGCCCTTCCGCAAACCCAGTGCGCTCAATGTGGCTATCCTGGCTGTAGGCCCTATGCTGAAGCGATGGTAAGAAGAGAAGCGGACATCAACCAGTGCCCTCCAGGGGGGACGGATACGATTTTAGCGCTCTC
>CAYFLM010000063.1:0-8160 GCA_964343925.1 uncultured Methylococcus sp. | reverse complement strand
CAAAACAGGTATCTTTATCTCGGAAATAGGATAGGGGGCTCTCTGTTGGAGCCCTCTCGATGACTGACCTATTCTAGTGCTCTTCAAATTTAGAGAGGTCGCGCACAGCCCCCTTGTCGGCCGAGGTTGCAAACATGGCATAAGCCTTGAGTGCAACAGACACTTTGCGTGGTCTGGACTTTGCCGGCTTCCAGCCTATCGCATCCTGAGCCTCCCGACGAGTGGCGAGCACTTCATCTGAAACCAGCACGTCAATGGTTCGGTTGGGAATATCAATCCGAATCCGGTCACCATTTTGAATCAGTCCAATGGCACCACCCGCGGCAGCTTCAGGAGAGCAATGTCCGATCGAAAGTCCTGAGGTCCCTCCAGAGAAGCGACCATCGGTCAGTAATGCACAGGCTTTTCCAAGCCCTTTGGATTTGATGTAGCTGGTGGGGTAGAGCATTTCCTGCATGCCGGGCCCCCCTTTAGGGCCCTCATAGCGGACGATCACGACATCGCCTGCCTTCACCTGATTGTTGAGAATGTGATCCACCGCTTCATCCTGGCTTTCGACGACATGAGCCGGTCCTTCAAAGACCAAAAGACTTTCATCAACCCCGGCCGTTTTAACCACGCAACCATCGAGTGCGATATTCCCTTTGAGTACCGCAAGACCGCCTTCTTGACTGAAGGCATGTTCGACCGAGCGGATGCAACCATTCGCCCGATCAAGGTCAAGACTGGGCCATCGCGTGTTCTGACTGAATGCGACTTGAGTTGGAATGCCCGCGGGTCCCGCCAGATATAGCGTTTTAACGGCTTCACTTGGATTGAGCGCAATATCCCATTGATCGATTGCCGCTCTTAAAGTCTTGGCGTGGACGGTTGGAACATCGGTGTGCAGTTTTCCAGCCCGGTCCAATTCACCCAGGATAGCCATGATTCCGCCCGCGCGGTGCACATCTTCAATGTGATACTTATTGGTGTTCGGAGCGACTTTGCAAAGCTGGGGCACGGTGCGTGACATGCGATCGATGTCGGCCATGCCAAAATCAATTTCAGCCTCCTGCGCGATTGCGAGGAGATGAAGAATCGTATTCGTTGATCCACCCATCGCAATATCCAGCGCAATGGCATTCTCAAATGCCTTGAAACCGACTGAACGGGGAAGGATGGAGGTATCGTCGTGTTCGTAGTACTGCTTCGCCAACGCGACAATGCGACGTCCGGCCTCAAGGAATAATTGCTCACGATCCGCGTGGGTGGCGACGACCGTTCCGTTACCGGGTAGCGAGAGTCCCAAGGCTTCCGTCAGGCAGTTCATGGAGTTGGCCGTAAACATGCCAGAGCAGGATCCACACGTCGGGCAGGCAGAACGTTCGACCTCAGCAAGGTCGGCGTCGGATACCTTGCTGTCGGCAGCCATGACCATCGCATCCACCAGGTCTAGTTTCTTGAGTTCGACCGTCTGGGTTTCAGGATTGGCCAGACGGACCTTGCCCGCCTCCATGGGGCCGCCGGAAACGAAGATGACCGGAATGTTGAGCCGCATCGCCGCCATCAACATCCCAGGCGTGATCTTGTCGCAGTTGGAGATGCAGACCAACGCATCCGCACAGTGTGCATTCACCATGTATTCGACCGAATCGGCAATGATGTCGCGGCTCGGGAGGGAGTAGAGCATGCCATCATGTCCCATAGCGATACCATCATCGACAGCAATGGTATTGAACTCCTTGGCAACGCCGCCCGCCGCCTCGATCTCTCGGGCTACGAGTTGTCCCAAATCCTTGAGATGCACGTGACCCGGTACAAACTGGGTAAAGGAGTTGGCAATGGCGATAATCGGCTTGTTGAAGTCATCATCCTTCATGCCCGTAGCGCGCCAGAGGGAGCGGGCACCCGCCATGTTGCGGCCTTGAGTAGAGGTATGAGAACGATAGGAAGGCATGGTCTTATCCGAATTAATGCAAAGTGTGAATGTTAAACCACCCGATCACCTGGCTTCGACCCCGGATCGGGTATTTTTTGTGTGGCTAGGCTAACCCCAGGGTCTCAACGGATCTTCGGGCTGCTCAAACTTAAAGCTACCCGCGCCGCCCAGTGCCTTGAAGAAACTGATGAGGTAAAGCGTGGTTTGTGCGCGGCTCTGAGCAAGATTCATTTCTTCATCATAAAGTGCGCGCTCGGTTTCAAGGACATCGAGGAAAGTCGAAATGCCCTCACGATAACGCAGTTCACCCAGACGGTGCGCTTCTTTGAGGTTCTGGACCGAAACCTCAAGGCTTTGTCGCCTTTCTTCTTCCTTTACCAGTAATTTAAGGGCTGTTTCACTCTCTTTAAGTGCCTCAAGGACAGTCTGTTCGTAACTGTAGTAGGCTTCTTGCTGCCGTGCATCGGCGAGATCGATTCCGGCCCGGATTCGCCCAAAATTAAAGATGGGCTGCATGATGGCGCTGCCACTGGCCCAGGAAAACGCACTGGAGCGGAAGAGGTTCTCCAGATCGGAATTTTGTACCCCCATGAAGGCTGCTACCGAGATCTTTGGAAAGAGTTCGGCAAAGGCTGCGCCTTGCGTTGCCGTTGCTGCGGCCAATTTTCGTTCGGCTGATCGAATATCAGGTCGAAGTCTCAGCATCTCGGTTGGGGTCACCAAAATGGCATGATCCCTTGGGACAGGGACGGCTTTAGCCGTTCCCAAAAGCCCTTTAAGGCTTCCCGGGGTCTTGGCAAGCAAAGCTTCCAATTTATGTTGTGATTCACTCAGGAGCCCTTCAAGTCTTGGGATCTCCGCTTCGGTATTTCTGAGGAGTGAGGTTTCACGAGTCGTATCAAACCGTGAACCAATCCCTTCCGCATAGAGGCGTTCAGTGAGGTGGAGCGTGTGCTTTTGTGACTTTTCGTTTTCTCGGCTAATCCGGATCAGCGTTTCAATATTCCGGTAGTTCACATATTCACGGGCAATTTCTGCTGAAAGAATGACCCAGGCTTCACGATATTCCTCCAGCGCACTTTCATTTTGTGCGGTTGAGGCTTCAAGTTTTCTTCGCAGTCGACCAAAGACATCGATTTCCCAGATGGCATCCATGCCCATCGCGAGGAGACCCCATTGATTTTGGGTGCCGGATGCGGTTTGACGGGGGAGAAGATTAGACGTCTCGACGCCTGCGGCTACGGCTCCCACTCGAGGTAATAGGCTGGCGCGATGAGCACTGCGCTCGGCTCGAGTCTGGTCTATGCGAGTCAGTGCCGACTTGAGATCCAGATTTTCTTCAAAGGCTTGTTGCTCAAGTTGATCGAGTATGGGATCCCCAAAGGAGCGCCACCAATGTTCCAATTGAAGATTCTGGAGAGGTTTCAATCGATCGCCATGAGTTTCTTCTGTAACCCAGTGACCTGGAGACGGTGTCTCAGGTTTGACGTAATCAGGGCCCACCGGACAACCCGTCAGCAGCAAGAGCAGGGGAATGAGGAAGAATGAACTAGCGCGCATGGGCCTTCATGAAGAGTCCAAGTGTAGCCCCGATCAAGGCTTCCTTTTCTTCGGGGGTGAGTCCGTTTTTTAGGCCCATGGCGCAGCGAAAATGCGGAACCCCCTTGAGCATGCCCAGAAAGAGCTGACCAGAACTCTCGGGATCTTCAATGCGTAGCGCATGCGAAGCGTCTAAAGAGCGAAGGTAGGTCGAAAGGAGATCCAGCGTCGGCTGGACGACCGTCTGGTCCATTAGGATAGAAAGTTCCGGACAATGGGTATGCTCTGCGACCATCAGCCGATAGAGGGCGAGAGAGTCTGGGTTGTAGAGTGTTTCCACGAAGTTTCTGGCGATCGTGCTCAAGCCTTCTTCTGGGGTAAGGTCACGGGTCGCTTCGGGATCGAGACTGCCTACCAGCGCGGTACATTGAGCCTGAATAACCGCGACGAAGAGTTCATGCTTGTTACCAAAGTGACTGTAGAGCGTCGGCTTTGAGACCGGTGCTTCCTCTGCAATGGCTTCCATACTGGCGCCTTTGTAACCTGCGCGCACAAACACCGTTCGGGCCGCGCGGAGGATGGCATCATGTTTGGTACTGGGATGAATCATTCAGTGCTTAAAGCCGGTTGCGAAGAGCGGGGTTACTCACTACCATAGCCCAAACTAAACCGTGTAGTAAAGTTTTTGGTATGAAGCTTCCAAAACCCGTTCTCTTTGCGATTCTGACCGTGCTCGTAGTCGGCCTTGCCCTGTGGTGGCGGCTTGCGATCTGGCCCTATGAAACGACGGATAACAGTTACCTCAAAGCGCATATGACGCAGGTCAGCCCCAGGGAAACGGGTTATGTAAAGGAAGTTTTGTTCGAGGACAACCAGAAGGTCAAGGCGGGCGATCTTCTCGTGGTCATTGATGAAGCCGACTATCTGGCCAGGCTAGATGAGGGTGAGGCTAAGGTTCGGGTAGAACAGGCGGGCGTAGAAAGTCTTCAGCGGGATCTACAGGTGCAAAAGGCTAGGGTTTTGCAATCCGGGGCCGACATCGCCTCAGCGGATGCGGATCTGGATCGCGCACAAAAAGATATGAAGCGCTTCCAGAATCTCGTTGGTGAGGGGGCGGTCTCACCCCAGGCACATGATTCGGCTGAGGCTGAATTGAGGCAGGCCCGTGCGAATAAGGAAAAGGCGATGGCCTCGAGGGATGAGGCGACGCTCTCGCTTGATGCGATCACGGCGAGAATTGAGGAATCTAAGGCCAGAATCAGCGCATTATCGGCTGAACTTGAGTTGGCCCGTATTGCGCTCGGGCATACCCGGATCGTAGCCCCGATGAGCGGGATTATCGGTAATCGCAGCGTCCAGGTCGGGCAACTTGTAAAACCGGGGCATGTACTGGCCTATTTGATCCCGGATCAAGGGGTATTCGTCGAAGCCAATTTCAAAGAAACACAAATTGAGGACATGAAAGTCGGGCAACCCGTCAAGATCGAAGTGGATGCGCTTCCATCCCAAGCGTTCGAGGGCGTGGTGGAGAGTTTCGCGCCGGCCTCAGGTGCTGAGTTCAGTTTGTTGCCGCCCGAGAATGCGACGGGAAATTTCACCAAAATTGTTCGTAGAGTTCAGGTCAAGATTGCCTTCAAGTCCGGTACGCTAATCGAGGCACTGAGGCCTGGGCTATCGACTACGGTCAAGGTCAAGGTTCACTGAAGTGACCCATGAGGCGCTGGATCCTCAAGCGGGGAGTACCACTCATCGGGAACTGAGCTTTACCGAATGGGTCGGTTTTATTGCCATGGTGTTCGGGATTTTCATGGCGATCCTGGATATCCAGATTGTGGCCAGTTCCTTGGAGCAAATCCAAGCCGGGCTTTCAGCGACCCGGGATGAAATCACTTGGGTACAGACGGCCTATCTCGTCGCTGAAGTGGTGATCATTCCCCTATCCGGCTGGCTCGGCCGAGCCTTCTCCACCCGTTATCTTTTTGCCATATCCTGCGCAGGCTTCAGTCTCATGAGCCTCTTGTGTGCTCTGGCCTGGAACCTTGAATCCATGATTGTGTTCAGGGGATTGCAGGGCTTTTTCGGGGGCGGGATGATCCCTTCGGTCTTTGCCGTTATCTATGTGCTCTTTCCGCCCAGGCTTCAGCCGATGATGGTCATCGTCGTTGGCCTCGTCGTGACCATTGCACCAACGGCGGGTCCTGTGCTTGGGGGGTATCTTACGGAAAGTGTCTCCTGGAAAGCGCTCTTTCTCGTGAATCTAATCCCTGGAACCATCGTAACGCTTCTGGTCTGGCTCTATGTTCATGTGGATGAGCCCGAATGGCATCTTCTGGAGCGAATCGATTTCAGAGGCATTCTTTACATCATCCTATTCCTCGGGAGTCTTCAGTTTGTCCTTGAGGAGGGCGTTCGGCACGAATGGTTTGAAAGTCGAATGGTGGTCGGATTCACCGTACTGTCGGTGCTAGCCTCTATTCTGATGTTTCATCGTGAACTGACCTTCGAATCACCCATTGTCGACTTTAGGGCGTTTCGGGATTTCAATTTTGCCGTGGGCTGTTTTTTTAGCTTCGTACTGGGTATCGGTCTTTATACCGTGATCTATCTGATGCCGGTCTATCTCGCCAATGTGAAAGGTCTCAGCAGTCTCCAGATTGGTGAATACATTATGGTTGCCGGGGTATTCCAGTTCTTCTCGGCCTTCGTCGCAGGCCCTCTGGCCAAAGTCATGGATTCCCGGCTGATGCTGGCCATGGGCTTGTTTCTGTATGGCCTTGGGTGCTGGTTGAATGGCAATCTCACTCAACAGGACGCCTACTGGGAGTTTTTCTGGCCGCAGGCGCTTCGGGGCTTTGCCCTCATGTTTTGTTTTCTTCCCATCAACGCCCTGGCACTGGGGACATTGCCGCCTGAAGAAGTCAAAAATGCGAGTGGGCTCTATAACCTCATGCGAAATCTGGGCGGCGCCATTGGTCTTGCGGTTGCCAATACGTTGATGATTCAGTGGAACAAGGCGCATTTCGCTCTGCTTCGGGAACATGTCACTCATGCATCCTTATCGGCTCAGGCACTGATTGAATCCTTGAGTGGATACCTCGAGGAGCGGGGTGGGAGCCAACCCGATCTTGGCGCTCTGAAACAGGTTACGGGGATGACGCTTCGGGAGGCTGAAGTCATGACGATCAATTCGCTCTTTCATGCCCTCGCCCTCGTCTTTTTCTCTGCGCTCCTGTTTATGCCCTTGGTTCGTAAGGTCACCCACAGCGATGGCGGTGCGGCGCACTGAGGTTTTCTTGTTAAGGGATATGGTTTGCTTTTTCTTCCCGGGTGTATGATCGCCACTTCTGTTGTATCTTCATGGAGTCACTGAAGTGAAGTCTTTTTTAGCCCTCTTTTCCTTTGTGGTGGTCATTGTCGTTACGGTTGCTCCGGCTCAAGCGGGTGCACTGCGGGAAATGATGATGGCCAAAAAGCTTGGAAGCGCGTCTTCCCAGCAACAAGCGCCCGCAACGGCCGTCCCTGGCACGACAGCGCCCGCACCGGCTGTCACTCAGCCGCCTGCAGTGGACTCGAAGTTCGAAAACGCCAAGAAAAAATGTGCGGAACTCGGTAACAAGGAAGGTAGCAACAAGTTTAATAACTGTGTGGTTACCTTGATGGAATAAGGGATCACTGCGGCCAGCACCCAAGGCGAAAGCGATACAATGATCCGTATCAAAGAAGAAGCAGCATCATCAAGCTGCCCCTTACCCCTCGAATTTCTAAAGCCCCTAGGCTTTCCGGAGACCCCATGAGCGAAACTCTTCAGAATGTGTTCCTGCGTAAGAAAGTCGACCCTACCCGGGAGACCCACAATCCAACGCTCTATGAAAAGCTGGGCGGGGCACCCGCGGTCAGTACCGCGGTAGATGTTTTCTATCGGAAAGTGATTCGTGACGCCCGCATCAATTATTTCTTTTTTGGCGTCAACGTCACAGAGCAAGCGGAAAAGCAGAAGTCATTCCTGACCATGGCCTTTGGAGGCCCTCACCAATATACCGGCAGGGACATGAAGAAGAGCCATGCCAAGCTGATTGGTCTGGGGATGCGGGATCGTCACTTCGATATTGTGATGGATCATTTGAGGGACACCCTCGTCGAAATCGGGGTTGAGCAAGCCTTGGTAGACGAGGTGCTCGCCATCGCTGAAAGTACGCGTGAAGATGTCATGGGGCGCAGTGTATCTCCACCTGAGGCCGGGACTCCGGGTCGGGTTCGTCAAGCCGCTCCAGCTCCAGCACTTCCTGCCAAGGGGACAGTAGGCGCAATTGTCTCAGGACGCCTGGTGACACTGAATGCAGATCTCCTGGTGGAAGAAGCCATTGAAATCTTTGTCAGCGGCAATCATGACAGCCTTCCGGTTGTTGATGCCAAGGGCACATTGATTGGGGTTGTCACCGCCAAGGATCTACTCAAGTCCCGCCCACGCTAATCGGAATCCAATCCCCCCCTGATGCATGTGTGCAGCAGGGGGCTTTTTGAGCCCAAACATTGAGGAATTCCATGAACCGTTTGTTCTACGCGCTCGTATTTTTGACCCTCCTTGCGGGTTGCATGGCCAATTCCTACGATGCGGTCAGCTTGAAGTGGAAGCCAACCAGCGATATCGGGTCAGTTTCCCATGGAGGAATCTCCAATCTGGTTTTTACGATTCAAGCCTTCAA
>CAYFLM010000062.1:0-8168 GCA_964343925.1 uncultured Methylococcus sp. | reverse complement strand
CTTCGCTCGAAGCTTTGCCCCAAAAGTGAGCAAATTCAGGGCAGGGGCTGTGATATCGATCAAGGCACAAGATTTGCTGTTCATGGAGTAAGGATTGCCGCGAGGGCAACCACTCAATTCAGGGAACCCATGCCGCATTCTTCAAAATTGAAACGTCTGGACGACTACTATCGCCAGGTGACCGACATCATCTTGAAACGCCAGGACTGGATTACGGGTCTTCTGCCCGCCAGTACCGCGGTGAATACCCACGGTGACTATACCGATGCCTGGGTCCGCGACAACGTCTACAGCATCCTCTCGGCCTGGGGGCTGGGATTGGCCTACCGGAAATCCGGGGAGCGCCTCGATCGTGCCTATGAACTCGAACAAGGGGTTGTAAAACTCATGCGCGGCCTCTTGCTCGCGATGATGAGACAGTCGGAGAAGGTCGAAAAGTTCAAGCACACGCAGGACCCACTCGATGCACTCCATGCCAAGTATGGGACGCACACGGGACTCACCGTGGTCGGAGACCGTGAGTGGGGTCATTTACAGATTGATGCCACCTCACTGTTTCTGCTCATGCTCGCGCAGATGATTGAGTCGGGGCTTCGGATCGTCAACACCATCGATGAAGTCAATTTCATCCAGAATCTGGTCCACTACATCAGTCGCGCCTATCGAACACCGGACTATGGCATCTGGGAACGTGGCAACAAGATGAATCATGGCCAACCGGAACTCAATGCGAGTTCCGTGGGGATGGCGAAAGCCGCCCTTGAAGCCCTGTCGGGGTTCAATCTCTTCGGGAAGGAGGGCGGTCAAGCCTCCATTGTCCATGTGATCAGTGACGACATTGCCAGAACACGCATTACGCTGGGTGCCATTCTTCCTAGAGAATCCATTTCCAAGGAGGTCGATGCCGCGCTCCTTTCCATTACGGGCTATCCTGCCTTTGCGGTCGATGACGTGGAACTTCGGGAGAAAACCCAGGCCCGCATTACCTCAAAGCTTGAAGGCTATTACGGACTCAAGCGCTTTCTCCTCGATGGCCATCAAACCGTCATTGAGGATCCCTCGCGTCTCCACTACGAACCCCATGAGCTCAAGGAGTTTCAGGATATCGAGTGTGAGTGGCCCTTGTTCTTTACCTATCTCCTCCTGAACCACCAGTTTGGCGGCGACCGGGAAAAGGCCCAGTACTATAGAGATCGTCTTGAAGCCCTCTGTGTTCGGCAAAACGATCAAAAGCTCCTCCCGGAACTTTATTACGTGCCGATGGAGTCAATTGAGGCTGAAAAAGTGGCCCCCCATAGTCAGGGCCGATTCCCGAATGAGAACGTCCCGCTGGTGTGGGCCCAGAGTCTCTACATTCTGGGGGGGCTGATCTATGATGATTTACTGACGGTAGAGGACATTGATCCTCTGAAGCGCCATCAAAGAAGAAACATCTATGCCGATGCCACGGTTCAGCTCGCCCTGATTGCAGAGGATGAATCGGTTCAGGCAGAGCTTGGCAGTCACGGCATTCCCTCTGAACTCATCAGTCAACTAACCCCGCTTCAGATTCGCTCCGTCCATGAATTGGTCGATGCCTACACGCAGGTGGGCCGCAATGACCGACTTTCCCTTTCAGGACGTCCTCCCCACGAACTTCGAACGCTTACGACCTCAAGACTGTATTCCCTCGCGGGTCAACCTTTGTTGTTCCTTCCGGATTTCATGGATCAGCAAGGCTTTTATCTCGCGCTCGATAACCTCTTGTTCATTAAACGGCTCAAGGCACAGTTTGGCTATATCAGTCGCAACTGGGATAGCCCGAAATGGCCGACCTTGGTCATCAAGCTGCAGCGCAACATGATTGAGGGGCCGAATCGTTCGGTCATGATCGAGTTTCTTCAAAGCCTCGTAAATGATCAGTTTGAAGAGCATTCGGTTCGGGTGGCACCGCTCTCTCAACTCCTCTTTACCACGGCCACCGAGACGATTGGTTATCTCCATGATTTCAAGTTCTCGGATCCGACCTGGACGACGACCCCTCGCTATCAGGGATCACTCCTGCCTGAAGCCTCGGGACCTCATAGCCTTCCCGAAGCCCATGACCTCACGCTCATTGAGCTTGAAAGTGACGAAGGCCTTATGGCACGGGTCCAGGGGTCTCACAATCTCTATGAACAGTTGGAGTGCCTTGCAACGCTCTATCAACGACAGGGGCCCGATTACTGGCTTTATGATGCATCGGGTGCGGTGGTTGAGTTACAAGAACTGCTCGAAGAACTCTATCTTCGTGCCGGCGATGCCCATGTCTGGTTTGTGGTTCGACGCTCTGCGGGGCTTTTGGGGAAACATGATATCGGGCTTGAACAGGCCGCCACCGATATCATCGTTCGACAGCACGGACTTTCGGTAGGCTCTTCCTACAGTGGTAAGGCCACCTTGCATCGTCCGGTTGAGTATCACCAGATTCTCGATGCGATCCAGAACTTTAACCGGGATGATGTCAGTCAGCAGGTCATTATTCAGGAACTCATCATCTACCTGAGTCTTCAGATCCGGCAAAATCCCGATGCCTTCAAGGACATCCACACCCTCAGAGTCGGGCATCTCCTGCATCTCATTGTGGCCCGCCATAAGCGGAAGACCAATTTGCCCTTTGATCAGGCCTACACCGAAATTCTTTCACTCCCTCCGAATGAAGTGGCCTTGAAATTGAAGGAAGCCGTGACCGATCTTTCAAACAGTGAACGCTGGCTTCAGGAGATGGAAACCCTCCATTTCACCGGCATCAACGGCCGCGTTGAAAATGTCGAGTTCACCCCCGACAGTGAAGGGGATCTCTTCTCCAGTACCGAGGACTGGTATGCCTGGCGGGAAGAGCAGGGGACCTTTGGACGGGAGAGTGAAAACTTCTATCAAGGGGTCTGGACGATTCTGCAGCACTGTCGTGGCCTCATGATCGGGGTGAAATATAACAGCAAGCGCCTGATTGACAGCAAGGCCATACTTTCCCAGATGACACCCGGCGAGCAGGCCTTTCGCCTCCATATCAGTCATGTCCTCAACAAGATCCAGTCACCGGTTTTCCGTCAGCTTTCGGTGGAAACCCTCTATGCACTCGGGCGTATCTTCAGAGACAATCCCGAATTGAGTATTGACGATATGCTGGTTACCGATATCCTCATTGGTCATGCGGTTCGCATCCATTGGCTCAAGAAGCATCCGCATCTTAAAGATCACTACGAGGAATCCGTGACGCTCGCCTGGCAGTCTTTCTATCAGCAGCCCCCCCATGTGGTGGCGACGAGTATCCAGGACGCCTTACACCACTTGTTGGAAACGCCATACGCAGAGGAGACGACATGAAACTGGCTGGAGATATCGGCGGAACCAAAACCGTACTGGCACTGGCGCATGCGACATCCGGGGGTGCCCATTGCATCATCCGCGAACAAACCTTCGAGAGTGCGCGTTATTCAAGCCTCGATGCGATTCTGGATGAATTCCTGGTAGAAGAAATACCGATTACCTCGGCGTGTTTTGGGATTGCAGGGCCTATTCTTGGGCAGAGTTGCAAGACCACCAATCTCCCCTGGTTTGTCGATGGTCGTTTACTCAAAGAAAAGCTGGGTACCCCGAAGGTCCATCTACTCAACGATCTTGAAGCCATGGCCCTCGGGATGCTGGAACTGGATGATACGGACCTCGTGAATCTCAATCCCTCCGCCCGCAAGCAGGAAGGCCATGTGGCCGTCATCGCGGCAGGGACGGGTCTGGGTGAAGCGATACTCTTCCATGACGGTCAAACCCATCGCCCGCTCGGAACCGAAGGCGGCCACACGGACTTTGCCCCTCAAAACGCTCAGCAGGATCAACTCCTGCTCTTCATGCGCAAACGCTATCCTCACCATGTCAGCTGGGAGCGCATCCTTTCAGGCGATGGCTTCAGTCATCTTTATGACTTCCTGGTCGAAAGCCGATTTGGCCCGGCGTCTCCCCTGGTGCCGGGTGCGTCCTCACCTGGACAGGATCGAAACGCCATTATTTCTCGTCTCGGCGTCAGCGGTGAGGATCCCGTGTGCGAAGAGGCGGTCAAGCTCTTTGTGGAACTCTATGGCGCTGAAGCGGGGAATCTCGCACTCAAATCCCTGGCTTTGGGGGGGGTCTACATTGGGGGTGGCATCGGGCCTAAAATCCGATCGATCCTCGAATCGGGCCTCTTCATGAAGGGCTTCATCGGCAAAGGCCGCTTCAAGGATTTGCTTGAGAAAGTGCCGGTAAAACTTTCGCTCAATCCCAAAACCCCCTTGATCGGGGCGATGAATTTCTATCGCTGATACCCAAAAAGGCCTCTCATGAGGCCTTTTCTGAATACCGTTTCGGCTTATCGAAATGCGGGGTGGTCTTTCGGTACATCCCGTCTTGCAGCACCGGTATAGAGCTGCCGCGGTCTTCCGATCTTCTGTTCAGGATCCGAAATCATTTCATCCCAGTGGGAGACCCAACCCACGGTTCTACCCATCGCAAAGAGTGCCGTGAACATGTTCGTCGGGATCCCTAGCGCATGGAGCACGATGCCTGAATAGAAGTCGACATTGGGATAGAGCTTTTTCTGGATAAAGTACTCATCGGATAGCGCAATCTGTTCAAGTTCCAGCGCGAGCTTGAACAACTTGTGATCTCCGAGATTGAGTTCATTCAAGACTTCATGACAGGTTCTCCGCATGATGCTGGCGCGTGGATCCATGTTCTTGTAGACCCTGTGGCCAAAGCCCATCAGTCGGAAGGGATCGTTCTTATCCTTGGCCTTGGCGATATATTCCGGGATGTGCTTGGCATCGCCGATACGCTCCAGCATATGCAGCACGGATTCGTTGGCACCCCCATGTGCGGCGCCCCAGAGACAGGCGATGCCGGCGGAGATACAGGCATAGGGATTGGCGCCACTGGATCCTGCAAGGCGGACGGTGGACGTCGATGCGTTTTGTTCGTGATCCGCGTGGAGGATCAGGATTCTTTCGAGTGCGCGGACCAGTACGGGATTGGCGACATAGTCATCACAGGGCGTCGCGTGCATCATCCGGAGAAAGTTTTCCACATAAGACAATTTGTTTTGTGGATAGATGAAGGGCATGCCGGTGCTGTATTTATGACACATGGCCACAATCGTGGGCACTTTGGCCAAAAGACGAATGGCGAAGAGTTCACGATCGGCTTTGGAGCGAATATCCAGATGGTCGTGATAGAAGGCTGAAAGGGCACCGACGACCCCCACCATAATGGCCATGGGATGGGCATCCCGTCGGAAGCCTTTGAAGAAATTCGAGAGTTGGTCATGAACCATGGTGTGCATGGTGACTTCATGACGGAAGTGTTGAAGTTCAGCGTCCTTGGGGAGTTCACCATTCAGGATGAGATAGCAGACCTCGAGAAAGTTACAGGACTCGGCCAATTGTTCGATCGGGTAGCCCCGATACAGCAGGATGCCCTGATCGCCATCGATATAGGTGATCTTGGATCTGCAACTTGCCGTTGAATTGAACCCGGGATCATAGGTAAAGAGCCCCGTGTTTTTATAAAGACCCTGAACGTCGACAACCTCAGGCCCGATGCTGCCACTCAGCACGGGGAGATCACACAATACGGCATCAGTTCGACTTAACTTGAGGGGGTCAGATGGGCTCATGAGATCTCCGGGGTTAAAAAATAAAAACGGGGCGCAGCTTGCCTAAATCGTATTGGCCTCTTGAATCGCGCTGGCGGCGAGTTGCGTGATTCGGTCCCAGTCCCCGGTCTTGACGGCGTCGACGGGCGCAAGCCAGGATCCTCCGACGCAGGCGACATTGTCGAGCCTGAGATAGTCGAGGAAGTTCTTGGGCGAGATCCCGCCGGTGGGGCAGAACGTGACCTGCGGAATGGGTCCCGCGATGGCTTTCAGCATGGGAATGCCGCCCGCATTTTCAGCGGGGAAGAACTTGAAATGATCGAGACCGTATTCCATGCCCTGCATGAGTTCTGATAGGGTCGCAATGCCGGGAATGAGGGCGATATCGCCTTCAACGGCGGCCTCCAGAAGTTTCGGCGTGAGCCCTGGACTGATGGCAAAACGTGCACCGGCGTCCCGGGCTTCCTTCAACTGAGCGGGATTGGTGATTGTGCCGGCGCCGACAATGGCCCCGTCGACTTCACCCGAAATCCTACGAATGGCTTCGAGTGCGACCGGGGTTCTCAGGGTGATTTCAAGAACACGGATACCGCCTTTGACCAGTGCCTTGGCGAGAGGAACGGCGGCTTCAAGATCCTGTATCACCATCACCGGCATGACGGGACCTTGGGTCAGGATCTGCTTGGCAGGGACTTTCCAGTGTGAAAAATTCATGGGTGTTCCTATGGTTTTATTTTTTAATCAATGACGAACAGGTTGCTGGCACCGGTTTCAGCGGTGGTGGCCCCGAGACGGAATCCGGCAAAGAGCTCGCGTCCCGATCCGAAGTGGTGCGTCTTGACTGAGTTTTCTTCAGGGAGTCGACCGTCGAATTCGAGTTTGTCGACCTGAACATTGAGTTCGCCCGTCTTGAGGTTGAGTGACAGCATGTCGCCGCTTCTGACCTTGGCCAATGGCCCCCCATTGATGCACTCGGGGTACATGTGAATGGCTGAGGGGACTTTACCCGAGGCGCCTGACATTCGCCCGTCGGTGACCAGCGCGACCTTAAAGCCCCTATCCTGCAAAAGCCCGAGGGGTGGGGTCAGTTTGTGGAGTTCAGGCATGCCATTGGCGCGTGGCCCTTGAAAACGCAGGACCGCAATAAAGTCCCGTTCAAGCTCCCCGCGTTTGAAAGCGGCCAGGAGCTCTTCCTGATCATCGAAGACCAGCGCGGGTGCTTCTACAAACTGATGCTTCTCTGCGACGGCTGAAACCTTACAGATGCCGCGGCCGAGATTACCGCGCACAAGATGGATGCCGCCACCCGGTGAGAAGGGGGCTTCCACTGTCGAGATGACTTCAGGATCCAGAGACTTCAGGGGGGCTTCCCGCCATCTCAGTGACGCCCCATCAAGATAGGCTTCCTGGGTGTACTGGCGCATACCGTGTTGATCGCCAATGGTCAGGACCTCTTCATGCATGAGGCCATGATCGAGGAGTTCCCGGATCAGGACCTGGAGACCCCCTGCGGCGTGGAACTGGTTCACATCTGCAGGGCCATTGGGATAGATCTTCGCCAGTTGCGGAATGGCATGCGAGAGTTGATCGAAATCATTCCAGTTGATGATGATGCCGGCCATGCGCGCGATCGCGACAAGATGCATCGTGTGGTTCGTTGAGCCACCCGTGGCCAGAAGGCCGATCAAGGCATTGAGAATGGCCTTTTCATCGACGACTTCACCGACGGGTCTGAAATCCTGCCCGAGTTGCGGCGTGAATTTAAGGATCTGCTTTGCTGCGGCCTCGGTAAGGGCATCACGCAGCGGGGTATAGGGATTGATGAAGGAACTGCCGGGAAGATGAAGTCCCATCAACTCCACCATCATCTGATTACTGTTGGCGGTGCCATAGAAGGTACAGGTACCGGGGCTGTGATAGGACTTGGATTCAGACTCCAGCAGCTCCTCGCGTCCGATCTTGCCTTCTGCAAATTTCTGTCGTGCGCGTGCCTTTTCCTTGTTGGTAATCCCCGAGGTCATGGGACCTGCCGGCACAAAGATGGCGGGTAGGTGACCAAAACTCAAGGCCCCCATGAGGAGGCCAGGCACGATCTTGTCACACACGCCGAGATAGAGCGCCCCATCAAACATGTTGTGCGAAAGGCCAATCACCGTGGACATCGCGACCACATCGCGACTGAAGAGCGAGAGTTCCATGCCGGGTTGGCCTTGGGTGATGCCGTCACACATCGCGGGTACGCCGCCTGCGAACTGGCAAAGTCCGCCATGGGCTTCAATGACGCGTTTGATGTGCTGCGGCATGTCCTTGTAGGGTTCATGTGCGCTCAGCATGTCGTTGTAGGACGAGATGATGGCGATGTTGGGTTTTTGACCCGTGGCCATGTCCGCTTTTTCATTGGAGGAACAGGCGGCAAATCCGTGTGCGAGATTGCCACAGCCCAGAACTGTGCGATGTGGGGTCTGACTTGATGCAGTTTTGACGCGTTCCAGGTAGGCCTCACGGGTCCGGTGACTGCGCTCAA
>CAYFLM010000061.1:0-8717 GCA_964343925.1 uncultured Methylococcus sp. | reverse complement strand
CCCTGCAACCTCCTCCCCCATCCGCCTTAGAGCAAGAGCCGACTTTGACGAATGAGGATCCCCCCCCAGTGCCTCCGGCTCCCCCAACAAAGGAACTTAAAAAGAGTGAGCCACCCGATATCCCTAAACCCAAAGCAATTAAAGAAGACAAGCCCAAGGAAGATTTGAAGGCCAAAAAAATGGCTGAAAAACGCGAGCTTGAAGAAAAAGCTGAGGCACAAAAAAAGCTGGAAGCTTTGGAAATCAAGAAGGCCCAAAAGGAGAAATCTGAACTGGCTGCCAAGAAGAAAATAGAGGCGGATGCGCAACGGCGTGCAGAGCTTGCTGCCAGAGAAAAGGCAGAGGCCGAATCGAAGAAAAAGGAAGAGTTAAAGGCCCGTCAAAAGGCCGATTCGGATGCCAAAAAGAAACTGGAAGCTGAGATGGCCAAAAAGGCTGAGGAAGAGGCACGTAAAGCCAGTGAACAGGAGGCACGGCTCAAGCTAGATAGGGAGGTGAGGGAGAAAAAGGCCGAGGAAGCCAGGCAAAAGGCTGCGGCTGAGCAGAAGGAGAAACTTGAAGCCATTCAGAAGCAGAAAGCTGAAGAGGAAGCTAAAAAGAAGGCAGAAGTAGCTTTACAGCAACAAAAGCTTAAGGCGGAGGCTGACGCGAAAGCAAAAGCGCAAGCGATGGAGGCTGAGAAAAGAAGGGTGGAGGCTGAAAGCAAGGCTCAGGAGGCTAAAAAGCTAGCCGCCAAGGAAGCTGCGGCAAGAAAAGCGCAGGAGGATGCGGCTCAAAAACAGGCGCTCGCAGAAGCGCTCGCAAGGGAGCAGGCTGAACAAAAAGCCGCTGAAAAAGTTGCAGAAAATGCCGCCCAGACATGGGTGAGTCGTTTCTTTGGGCCTAAAGTGGAAAAGGCCTGGTTAAGACCCGAGAGTTCTTCGTCTGGAATGTCCTGTAGAATTCAGGTACGACTGATGCCCACGGGTGCCGTCTCTTCTGTACAAGCTCAGTGCACGGGGGGTGATGCGGCCTTTGAACGTTCAGCAGAGGCTGCAGTTCGTAAAGCTTCGCCGTTCCCAATGCCGCCGGAAACCTTGGTTGCAAAACAGTTATTGGGTCAAATAGTGACTTTTAGATTCAACCCCAATTGAAATTTGAGATAACGACACATGTTCCGCCATTCCTTTCTTCGAATCGTTCTTATCTGCTTAGGCATCAGCATTGCGAGTCATTCTCATGCCGAGCTTACTGTCGATATCACCAAGGGAACCCAAGGCGCCATGCCTATCGCGATCGTTCCTTTTGGCCAGGCTGGCTTCAGAGGTGAAGAATTCGCCGATATCATTGCCTCGGATCTCGCTCAAAGCGGTCAATTCAGTCCTCTGTCCCAGGCTCAGATGCCTGAACGTCCCACCCCTCCAGCAGCAGTCAGTTTCCCACTCTGGCAGAGCGCGGGGCAGGAGCACGTTGTCATTGGACGGATCACTTCAGGTGCGACTGGAGGCTATGAAGTGGAGTTTGTCCTGTTTGATGCGATCCGGGGGCAGCAGGTCTTCGCTGAAAAAATCCCCTTTAAGTCATCCGAGGGGCGTCATACGGCACATCGAATAGCAGACCTGATTTATAAGCAACTGACGGGGGATCGGGGTATCTTTAACACGCGAGTTGCTTTTGTCTCCGCATCCGGTGCGGGCAAGAATCGTGAGTACCGATTGGAGATTGCTGATACTGACGGGCAAGATGCCAAGACCATCATTTCCTCGCCTGAACCCATTATGTCACCCGCCTGGTCGCCTGATGGTAAAAAAATGGCCTATGTTTCATTTGAGGAAGGAACCTCAGCGATCTTTGTTCAGGATCTTGCTACTGGCGAGCGTCAGAAGGTATCCGATGCCGCTGGCATCAATGGTGCGCCCGCCTGGTCACCCGATGGTCGGGAGCTTGCGCTGACCCTGTCCAAAGATGGCAGTCCAGATATCTACCTGCTGAATGTTGTTTCGCGTTCTCTGACACGTCTAACCCGCGACAATTCAATTGAGACCGAGCCGAATTGGTCACCCGATGGACGTAAATTAGTTTTTACATCCGATCGCGGAGGTAAACCCCAACTCTATCTCGTATCCAGTGTTGGTGGGGAGCCCGAGCGGCTGACCTTTGAGGGCGACTACAATGCCCGGGGTGTCTTTTCTCCGGATGGGAAAGCCGTTGCTATGGTGCACGGGGGAAATGGGTACCGTATCGCCATCATGGATGTCGGATCCAGACACTTGAAAATATTAAGTCGTGGTCGGCAGGATGAATCACCAGGTTTTTCCCCAGATGGGAAATGGGTGCTTTACATCAGTCGCAACGGAGGGGGCGATCAGCTCATGGCGGTTTCTCTTGATGGTAAGAGTAGCCATCCTTTAGATGTGCGGGCTGGCAATGTAAGGGGTGCAGCGTGGTCTCCCTAAGTTTTCCAGTGATGTGAATTTTCAAAAATATTGAGGTAAAACGATGAAGTTGATCAAGGCAATAATGAGCCTCCTTCTTTTGTTGATGGTTCTCGATGGCTGTAGCTCTAAGGGTGCGGTGAATGAGGAGGAAGGGGCCGAAGGCGCTGCAGCTGATGGGATGGGAGCCAATGGACGCGGAAAATCCGGTGCAAAGGTTGGTAAATATAGTAGGGGGGGTGCCAACGGGCGAAACGGTTACGGTGCGGGCTCATCAGGCGGGAGTGGTGAATTGGATGATCCATCCAGTCCCCTTGCCAAGCGCGTGATTTACTTCATGTATGACAGTGATGAGGTCATGCCGGAATACCGTAGTGTTATCAGTACCCATGCCAGCTATTTGGCAAATCATCCGGAACAGACGGTGACTCTGGAAGGTCACGCCGATGAGCGTGGATCTTCGGAATACAACATTGCTTTGAGTGAACAGAGGGCGAAATCGGTTGCGAGAACGATGTCCATGCAAGGGGTCACCGATCAACAGATTCAAGTGGTAAGTTTTGGAGAGGAAAAGCCTTCCGTTTCTGGCCATGATGAATCCTCTTGGCAACAGAACCGTCGAGTTGAAATCAGCTATCCCGGGCATTGAACATGTGCAAAAGGCCTCCAATTGTCTGGCTGTTTTTCGTCGCTGCCTTCTCATGGATAGGGCCTGTCTCTGCAGAATCCTTTGATGCTCAACAGGATGAGGCGGGTTATGGCGCCTTGACCTTGGAAAATAGAGTCTCAAAGATTGAGAAAAGGTTGTCCGGACAGCAGTGGTCGGATTTCGCGATAGACCTAGAAAAGTTGCAATCCGATGTAAAAAAGCTGCGAGGCGCCCTGGAAGAGCAGCGCTACGAATTCGACAAGGCGCAAAAACTTGATCAGGAGAGGATTCAGAATTTAGAGAAGAAAAATGCTGAACTTGAAGATCGCTTGAAAGGAGGTACGGGTTCTTCGACTTTGACAGGGAATTTGTCTCCAAGTCCCAGCCCTGAGTCGCCAAGTGCTGCTTCACCCCCTGGGGTTTCGCCGCCTCCTCCATCGACAGCACAAGCAGCAATCCCCGCTGCACCACAAGATCCTCTGGCGCGAAAAGGGGCTTACCAGAAGGCCTTTGATACCTTGAAGCAGGGTAAATACAACGATGCAATCGTCGAGTTTAAAAATTTCGTTTCGAATTATCCCAAGGGAGAGTTGACCGATAACGCTTACTATTGGTTGGGAGAGGCCTACTACGTAAATCGCGACTTCACCTCCGCCAAGGATGCATTTCGCAAGGTGATGTCGGAGTTTCCTCAGAGCAACAAGATTCCGGATGCAAACTTAAAAATCGCTTTTATTGAATATGAGAACGCTCAGTTTGCGACGGCAAAAGGGCTTCTTGAAGACATAGTCAAGAAATTTCCGGATACCAGCGCCGCAAAAATGGCGGAAAAAAGGCTAGAGCGAATGCGGTCTGAAAATCGTTAAGTCAAAAACGTGTTAAGGGTCAGTGAGATTTTCTATTCGCTTCAAGGCGAGTCAAAAACGGTGGGACAGCCCACCGTTTTTATTCGTCTGACGGGTTGCCCCCTACGTTGTGTGTGGTGTGACACGGAGTACGCTTTCAACGGTGGATCCAAGTTGAGCCTGGAAGAGATCCTTGAACAAGTCAGAGACTATCGCGCGAGATATGTTTGCGTGACCGGAGGAGAGCCCCTGGCGCAGCCGAATTGTATTTCGTTGCTTGAAGCGCTGGTCGAGGAAGGTTACGAGGTATCGCTTGAGACTTCAGGTGCAATTGATCTTGCACAGGTGCCCATTAAAGTCACCAAGGTAATGGACTTAAAGCCGCCGGGTTCCGGAGAACTTAAGGCCAATCGCTTTGAGAACATTCAGTATCTCAATAATGGGGATCAGGTGAAATTTGTGCTGCAAGACCGGGCGGATTACGAATGGGCTAAGCTGCAGCTTGCCAACTATTCACTTGAGCGTCGGGCGGAAATTCTCTTCTCTCCGGTTGCGGGAAAGATGGATCCCGTAGCACTCGCCAATTGGATTCTAGAAGACCGTCTGAGGGTACGTTTTCAAATCCAATTACATAAATACCTTTGGGGTAATCAGCAGGGTGTATGAGTAAGAAGGCAGTCGTATTGTTATCGGGTGGACTTGATTCTGCTACGGTCCTAGCCTTCGCAAAACGCGAAGGTTTTGAGTGTTACGCACTGAGTTTTGATTATGGGCAAAGGCACTCGGCGGAGTTGCGAGCAGCTGAAAAAATGGCGACTCTTTTGGGCGCCTTTCAGCATAAATTTGTAAAACTTGGACTCGATGCGATCGGGGGGTCGGCTCTAACTGATGCTTCGATTGATGTGCCGGATCAGTTTATCGAAGGCGTGATTCCGGTCACATACGTCCCTGCCAGGAACACAGTTTTTCTGGCTTTTGCCCTCGGGTGGGCTGAGGTGATCGGCGCCACTGATCTTTTTATTGGCGTCAATGCGGTGGATTACTCGGGTTATCCGGATTGTCGGCCGCAATTTATCTCGGCTTTCGAGTCATTGGCTAATCTTGCTACCAAAGCGGGTGTCGAGGGTGCTCAGTTTAGGATTCATACGCCACTCATTTCTCTTTCAAAGGGCGAAATTATTCGGTTGGGCAATGAGCTGGATGTACCCTACGAAGAGACCGTTTCTTGCTATTCTGCCAATGCATCAGGGCTGGCTTGTGGTGTCTGTGATGCCTGCAGGCTACGACGGGCAGGTTTTGAGACGGCTTGTCTACCCGACCCCACCCGCTATGAGTCTGACAGCCACGCCTCCTCAGTGCTCAAAAAATAGTAGCCAGCCAATCTGTTAAAGGTTTTTGTTCGCCAAATTGAGCCATTTGTAATTCAACTGAACGCTGGTTGCCAAACACAACCGGAGGCTCATGTTGAATGAAAAGCCGCTCCTCTATCATTTTGCAAAAAAGGCCCGTTCCCCGGTCCATGAAAAAACCATAGGTTCTGCAAGCAATTGGCCTGTAGGGATAAACCCGGCAGCTCTCGGATGTTTTGTCCAAAAACGGGCAGGTTAAGGGCCCCTTGATATGGGGTTCCCAATGGGAAACTTTTTCCTGGATTTCTAAAAGTGCATCCTGATCCAGTTGTTTCAAACCTTCGTATAGCAAAAGCCACTCAATGCTTGTGATTCGTGGGATTTCGGCTAGCTGGTGGCAGCATGATCCACAACCTTTTTGACAAGGCCATTCTGGATGGCCAGCTTGAATTCGTGTCGCGCTTTTCTCGATATCTTCGTGAAGTGATGTCAGGCGGCTATGAGCAGACATTTTTCAGATTCTATTGGAGGGCTTTAGCATCTGAACGAGGGTCAGCATGAAGATTGGGGCTAGAATGAAACTCCCTGTCACTGCCTGCAAAAGGACTTTTTCAGTATCGAGATCAGGTGCTGGATGCCCCGCAATCCAGAAGGTTATACCTAACTGGAATAGAACGATACCTGCCCAAAACAGTGGGGCAAATACACCAAGATAAGGAAAGGTTTCGACCATGATAAGGGGCTTTTGTCTTTTTTCGAACCAAGTATCAATTTTCTGATTCGCCCATAGCGTGGACAAAGCAACAACAAACCATCCGCAGTAGTTCGCGAACGTCACTCCAAAGTGAATGCCCGGGTTGGGGTAATGATAAATATCGCCTAAGAACCAGTATCGACCCAGGTTTGCAACAGGATCTACAATCCAGTCGATGACCACCATCAGAAGTGCACCTAAGAACAAAGGTAGGGCGGCTACTCTGAGGGTATGCGAGGTGACCCGTTTAATTTGGGAGCCTCTTCCCTGTAGAGGTGACACCAAAAAAAGAGCAAAGGAAAAGCTCACATAGCTGAGGAATGAAAAGGAGATGGTGTCAAAAAAAGGTACCCCTAATATGACAAGATCCTTGGACAATGCCTCATAGTGGTAGGTGTAATATCCAAAAGGGATTCCATAATTAATGCTGCCCCACTCTGCAAGAAAGGCAATGGTATAACTCGTCGCAACCCACAGGAGTGTGCGGGTCCAGCCTTGCTCTGCCCAGGAGAGCAAAAGGAAGAACAGCATAAAAAGCGTGACGTAAGGGCGATGAAGCAGCGACCATGCGAGTGATTCAATCATGAAATTCTTTCAAGTGATGGGTGATATGGGCAGATTAGATTTCATCTTGGCTTTTGATTTGCAGAGCCGGGTTGTATTTTAGCGTGGTGATGAATCGGGGTATTCGATATTTAATTACCGAGAGGGGAGTAATGGCGATGTTTCGAATGTTGTTTGTTCCAGTTGGGCTGTCGCTTGCGGTGCTCTTTTTGGGCCTCTGGGCGCGATTTCAGTTGGTTGAGGCTAAGGATTTTGGGTTTTACTGTGTGTCGGGTGGAGCGAGCCACCTTTGCACGCTAAGAGGGTTGTTGGTGCAGTCATTTGACAGTTTTGGTCTTGGCTATGCGGCTCTTTTTCTGGGCTGCCTCGGTACCTTGACTCGCTCTGAACCCGTTGCGTTACTTGCGGTAAATGTAGGTTTGCTAGGTCTATTACTCTATAACTGGGACTATGCCGCTGTCGGGTTTTTGCTAGGAGTACTCGTACTGGCGCGTTCTCTTTTTGGTGACCAAGGGGACAAGCACTGATCCGGAAAGGGATAAGCTAATTAACAACCAGAGGAGTGCGGTCCCATTTAGGGACTCGGAAAACGACCAAGCCGTATCGGGGGGAGTGAGCAAGTGTTCGCTCACGAAAGCCCAAATCCCGCCAATGGCAATCCATAAAGCGAGCACATTTTCTTCAATTTCAGAGCGAATCCTGACTTGAATCCAGCTCAGGAGACCGAAGCCTAGTGCTGGAAAGCCATAAAGCGCGCATGGAAAGTCTCTGTAGCGTGGGTCGAATACCAGAAGAGTGGTTACGATCGCGGCACCTAGTAGGATAAAAAAACGCAGGCAACCCAGTGAAAGACCAATGGGATCGTAGACCCTTTCGTTGCGTCGAGCCCACTTGATGACTGCGCTCATCGGGGCGATAAGGGGAGGCGAACGGCGTCTTGAACACCACCCGGCAAGAAGGCCTCCAACCCCCAATATCACAAGTAGTTGAATCAGCGCGTACGGAAGTGTGTAAGACCACTCAAGCGCAGATCGGTTGGCCATCCATAGGTCGCGCCAGAAGGCTGACATGGATGCTCCCCCAATAAGGCTAATGGCGAGAAATAAAAGGGTTTCGCTTCCCGATCGAAGGGGTGACCAACTGAAAATAAAAAGGCTGAACAGCGCGCCACTGATTCCCACTGCGGCCCATGTCCATATCGGTGCCTCCGCAACTCGACCCTTGAATGGGAATTTGACATTGCCTAAGCGGTCGAAAATGCCCCAGTAGCCTCCCACAGCACCTTCTAATTTTCTTTTCCAGCCTTGGTCAAATGCTTCAATGACGTTGTACGGGATGTTTTCTAGCTGTGCTCGCACCTGGAACTCACGAATAAAACGCGCTTCCTCTATGAGGCCAGGTACCGCACCTAGCCTTTGTCTTCCGTAGCTTGGCCAACCTGTCTCGCCAATCATGACAGGCTTACCCTTTAATTGATCCTGAACATAATGAAAGATATGGCTCACGTGTCCAACGGCATGCTCCACGGGGATCGGACGGTCCTCCCAATAAGGAAGGATATGAATGGTAGCGAAATCGACTACCTCTTTGAGGTCAGCGTTCTTGAGCCAGAATTCCCAGACGTCCGCATAGGTCACCGGCACTTCGTGCACTGAGTTGCGGACGCGGGCTATGATTTCCTTAAGTTTTTGGGTGGGTTGCTCGCCCCGGAGCAGAACCTCATTCCCAACAACAATGCCGCGAAGGCTCGAACGGTTTCTCTTAGCCGTATCGATCCCCTTAGTCAGCTCCCGTTCATTTTCGACGGTGTTCCTCCCAATCCAAATCCCCATCAGGGTTTTCATGCCATGTTTCTGGGCGAGTTCAGGAACCACATGAAGCCCTTGGCTCACGGAGTAGGTTCTGACGCAGTCAAAACGCTCAGAGAGCTTTTTAAGATCGGCATCAATTCTTGCTGCATCAATGTAGGTTGTTTTATCGAATGGATTTTCGAATGATCGGTAGAATGGGGCATAGGAGACGCAGCTCAGATGGTCGCTCAGGGCATCTACTAGAATTTGAGGAGTGGCTCTCTGCCACCAGTAGCTGACAGAGAGGATCGCGAAAGCCAGAAGCAGGCTGTAGATGAAGGAGGGCCTTGCA
>CAYFLM010000060.1:0-8861 GCA_964343925.1 uncultured Methylococcus sp. | reverse complement strand
GTTAAATCCACCAGCACTAGGACCGAAATCCCATGATCATCAAGCCAAAAGTTCGCGGCTTCATTTGCACCAATGCCCACCCTACGGGCTGTGAAGCAAATGTTCAGGAACAGATCAAGCACATCCAGTCAAAAACCTATTCGAGCGCCAAGAAGCCAAAGAATGTCCTCGTCATTGGCTGCTCTACGGGTTACGGATTGGCTTCTCGTATCACCGCGGCCTTTGGCTATGGCGCATCCACGCTGGGCGTTTGTTTTGAAAAGGCCCCCACCGACAAACTCGGATCAGCGGGTTACTACAACACCGCGGCCTTTCAGGCGCTGGCCAGAAAAGCAGGTCTTAAGGCCGAAACCCTCAATGGCGATGCGTTCAGTCAAGAGATGAAGACCCTGGTGATTGATCATCTCAAGAAGGACTTTGGACCTGTGGATCTTGTGGTCTACAGCCTCGCCTCCCCAAGAAGAGTCGATCCCGTATCCGGCGAAACCTTCCAGTCCGTGCTGAAACCCGTGGGCAAGGCCATTACCTCCAAGAATCTCAATACGGATACCCGAAAGATCGGCGAAATTACGATTGAACCCGCCAATGCGGATGAAATTGCCCATACCGTCAAGGTCATGGGGGGTGAGGATTGGGAACTCTGGATCGATGCCCTCCATCAGGCAGGCGTCCTCGCAGAAGGGGTCGAAACCGTGGCCTATACCTATCTCGGCGACAAGCTGACCTGGCCCATCTATGGTCAGGCCACCATTGGAAAGGCCAAGGAAGATCTGGATCGGGCATCACGGGCCATCGCTCAGAAACTTTCAGGACTCAAGGGTAACGCCCATGTGGCGGTCCTCAAGGCACTGGTGACGCAGGCGAGTTCAGCGATTCCGCTGATGTCACTCTATCTTTCCATCCTGATTCGGGTGATGAAGGCAGCGGGCACGAACGAACACTGTATCGAACAGATCGATCGTTTGTTCTCAGAGTGCATTTATTCCGATCAGCCCCGACTGGATGATCAGAACCGTTTCCGTGTTGATGAACTTGAACTCGACCCTTCCATTCAGCGCGAAGTCGAACGGATCTGGGATCAGGTCACCGATGACAACCTGGATGACCTCACCGATTTTGCGGCCTATCAGGCGGATTTCCTCAAGCTCTTTGGCTTCGGCATCAAGGGTGTGGACTATGATCAGGAAGTGGGTCCAGAGGCGGCTTCAGACTTCTGATCGCCCGACGATCAAGATCCAAAGGCGGGATGGTTCGGACACCACCCCGCCTTCTCTTTAATGCGCCGGAACCCAGGTCGCAAGCTCACTTCGAGCACTTTCAACCAGGGCATCCGCCTTGATTTCAGCTTCCTTGTTATTGGCTTTCAGCACCTGCTCGATATTATTGAGCGTTGCCGCACGGACGTCCGTGACCTTCTTTCTGAGTTTCGCGAATCGGCCATAGTTAAGATCGCCCTTCTGAAGTGACAGCAGCAAGGCATCAATGGAGCCTGCCGTAAGATCATTGAGGGCAATGATCGATTTCGGATACCCCGACCCTTCAAAATGCCGATCCGCCTTATGGATACAGTCCCGGCGGAGATCAATGAAATGGGCAATGGCCTTTTTTTCGGCATCATTGGGGAATTTTGTATTGTTGAGCATGGCAGGCGGCTGATCGCTGGTACCACCCAACGCGACCTTTTTTGAAATGATCTTGAGGCCCTTGTCCCGCTCCATGTTTTCAAGACAGGACTTCATGACCTCTTCGGCATAGGGGTCTTTGAGACGGAAGACCAGATGGACGGTTTTTTCAGGATGCTGAACCGTCTCATTCTTGACGACCACAACCGCTTTTCCTTCCTTCTTGGCCAATTCATCCGCCGTCTTCATGGCATCGGCCTGAAGTGCGGCATCCGTGGTGGAGGAAGAGGTGGCGGTCTTCTGAATCTTGTAGGTCCCGTCGGCCTGACGCTCGTATTCGGGCGTGGATGCACACCCTGAGAGCACCAACAGGGTAAGGATGATCAATTTTTGCATGATGTAAGGCCCTCCTGAGGGAAGGCCCTAACTTAACACAAGCGTGGCCATGAGGCGCTCAAGACCTCCAGTGCAGCGCCACTTTAGGGATGCTGATCAGGATTCCCGATATAACGGGTATAGGCGTCGATCCAGTTGGTCTGAATCATCCCCTGAGCTTCTCTCAAGCTGACTTCGCCCTTGCAGACCTTATCATGGAGCACGGACTCAAGATAATCCTTCCTCCTCGCGGACCATTTTGAAACCAGCAACTGCGGCCAGATGTTTTTGGGATCGGTGGGACTTCCCCCCAAGGCAATCGGCACCAGATGATCCATTTGGTAATGATGAATATTTTCATCGGCGTATCCATAGGACCGTAACAAATCCAGTTCCATGCCTTCGAGATAGGATTTAGGGGGAGTATGCTGATCCGACCAGAGATTATGTCCGGGCTTGCAGATGGTTTCCTTGAGATCGGCTTGATAGACCTCAGGATCAATGACGCCGGGGGTTAGGACAGGATCCGGGAGGTCGCCGGCCCATACCTGAAGAGGGGTCAAAGAAACCAACAACCATAAAAAAGGTGCAACGCGCATAGAATTTTCCGTGATTCCAGATTGACGATCTGATCCCGAGATGACGAGCCTTCGGGACCCAAAAGACACGAGAGAATGTTAGCATAGAGATCTTCCCTATTCCCTAATTATTGTAGGGTTTTAGTGCCCTCGAATGCCGATTAAAACACCTCACAACACCCCATGATTGCTCGCACGACTCCCAATGCCCCCGTCATCCTGGGCTGGATGATCTGGCTACTGACCGAGTTGATGGAAGCCGGTGGCTGGTATTACCAGGAAAGCCATGAAGCCCTTGCGCTCATCAGTGGGCTCATCTTCATCGTCATGCTGATGATGGTCTTCCGTGTGGTCCACTACGCCGATGAACTGGCGCATCGTATGGGTGAGCCTTATGGCACCTTGGTGCTCACCCTCTCGGCCACGGTCATCGAAGCGACCTTGTTGATCATGGTCATGCACAGCGGGACACACAACCCGACCTTATTGAGAGATACCATCTTTGCAACGCTCATGCTGGTCCTGAACGGTATGGTCGGCTTCAGCCTCGTGACGGGGGGGATCCACTATCTGGAACAGACCTTTAAACTCCAGGGTGCACTGGCTTTTCTCCAGATGATCACGCCCCTGGCCATTTTGATCCTGATTCTTCCGAACTACACCACCAGCCTTCCGGGGCCCTACCTCTCGGATAGCCAATCCTTCTTCATCGGATTCTTGTGTCTCGTGGTTTATGGCGTCTTTCTGGTCCTTCAGACAGGACGCTACCGCGTCCATTTTGTGGAACCCACCCCAACAGACGAACACCTTCGTCTGCAACATGAGGTGGATCACAAGAAGAAGATTACCCGCGCCGTGATCGGCCTCGTCAGCGCCCTGGTCCCGATCGTCCTCCTCTCGGAGCATCTCGCTGAATCCATCAACTACGGCATTGAGGAATTGAAACTCCCGGCCCACCTCGGCGGCATCCTCATCAATATGCTCGTGCTCGCGCCTGAATTCTTGGCCGCATCCAAGGCCGCCTTCAGAAACCGGATTCAACGCGCCGTGAATATCAGTCTCGGGTCCGCCCTCGCCACCATCTCGCTGACGGTCCCTTTGGTCTTGATGTATTCGGCGCTCATCGATCATCCGATCGTGATTGGTCTTACGGGTTCTGAAATTCCGCTGATCTATGCCACGATCTTTGTGGCCCTCATTACCTTTGTCAGTGGCAAGGCCACGCTACTCCAGGGCGTGGTGCATCTGATGCTGTTTGCGACCTATCTCTTTCTCATCTTCGCGCCCTAAAACATCGCGTTCCGCCGCGATTTTTCGAGTCCATACCCGGCACGGAACCCTCTACGATGCCGTATGTCAAAACGATCGTGGGCCATTGCCCTAGTTTGTCTCCTCGAGGTAACCCTCAACTTGGGGCCTGTTCAGGCAGGCCCCTCTTTTTATGGAGACCATCAGCGGGGCTGGTTCTGGTACGAACGATACGTCGATCCACCGGAACCGGCCAAAAAACCGTCTGAGCCCCCCTCGCCGTCCAGCGCCCCGCGCGATAACACCGAAGAACCCCTCTCTGCCGCCTGGTTCAGAAGTGAACTGGGGCGTTTCAGGGACCAGGCCATTGACCATCCGACGCCAGAACGCATTCGCGCCTTCCTCTATCTTCAGCGCGTGATGATGGACAAGGCCAGCCGATTTACCGATGAAAGCCGTAAGGTGATTCTTCAAGACCCTTTCCTCGACGAAAATAACCGGCGCCCCATGGCCACCTTCGCCGTCAACGAAGCGAATCGTCAAAGTGGCGTCGCGACGGAGCAATCCCTCAAGGCAATCGCAAAAAAGGCGGCGCTCCTGTTCTTTTTTAGATCCGATTGCCACTACTGCTCGATCGAAGTCCCGCTCCTCAAGGCCATGGCCGCTCATTTTGGCTTCAGCATTTTTCCCGTATCGCTCGATGGTCGGGGACTTCCGGGGAATCCCTTTCCGGATTACCGCGTCGATCAAGGGCAGGCCCAACGGCTCGGCGTGGCCTCAACCCCGGCCCTTTACCTGGTGATTCCTCCCAATGACCTCCGCCCTATCGGTCAGGGCACCCTCTCCATGGAAGAACTGATACAACGGATACTGACGCAATCTGAAGCCGCAGGGCTCATCGATCACAAGGCCCTGGATCAAACCCGGGGCATCACGACGCAACCCGAACTGATCCCAACAGGGCCGCCTGAAAACATTCCCCCGGGCGGGCCGGATGACGTCTGGCTCAAGCGCCTCCAAACCGCAGCACTCCCTATCCCAAGGGCCCAATGATTCGATCCTTTTTGGGTCTAGGACTTTTACTCCTTTTGGCCACGGCTCAAGCGGATTTCCAGCAGGAAGTCGATCAGGTCTTTAATAGTCTCACCAATACCACGGCGCCTGGCGCGCATGCCTTGCAAAGACGCGGGGTCCTTTCAGGGGGGTCGATCGTCAGCCGAAGCCGGATCATGAACACCGCCCCCATCTCACTGGTACCGCCTTCATTTGGCGCGGGCTGTGGCGGCATCGATCTTTACGGGGGATCCTTTTCCTTCATCAATCAAAGCCAATTCACCACCTTGATGCGGAGCATTGCCGGGAACGCCTCAGGCTATGCCTTCCAATTGGCGATCAATGCGATGTGTCCGGACTGCGGTAGCGTCATGACCGACCTCCAACGAAAAATCCAGCAATTCAATCAACAGTTCTCAAATTCCTGTCAGCTCGCTCAAGGGGTCGTCAATGACACGGTCAGGGCCTTTGATGCCCAGAATCAATCCCGCATGTCGAATGCCTCCGTCAGTCAGGGCATCACCGATGTCTTCGGGAGTTTTGGCGGTCAGTCGGTCATGGGTGATCCACTCGCGCAGCTTAAGAAGGGATCTTCCGCGGCGCTTCAATCGGAGATCCAGGGGAATCTCATCTGGAGAGCGCTGCAAGGCGCCCATGCAGAACAATGGTCAACGCTCGACCAAACTGGCGGACTATTGGAAACCATGATGAGTGTATCGGGCACCCTCATTGTGGGTCCCCCAAGACAGAGTGCGGATGGGCGCGGTGAGAATGTGGGATTAACCAGTCTTCCTGCGCTCATCTCCCTCCATGAACTTCTGGAAGGTGGATCGGATCCAGCGCCCACGCGCCTCTATCGCTGCGATACCCAGGATCAAAATGGCTGTCTCGCCCCCAAAGTCGTGACCCAACCCGTCAAAGGGCTCAAGACCCGCATCGACCATTTGCTGATGGGCGAGGATGGCCAATCCGGCCTACTGGGTAAATTTACGGGCTCCGTGACGACACCGCTGACCCGGGAAGAATTGGCCTTCATGGAACTGGTCCCGACGGCCATAGGGGGGATGATCCGAAACCTCGCCCGGGAAGATGCCGGGATTGCACGCATCTTCATTCGTGAAGCCTCACCCATCATTGCACTGGAACTTGCAGAAGATCTGATCCAGGGCCTCTGGAAAGCGGTCGAAGCGTCAACGGCCCTGGGCAACAATACCTATCTTCCCCTCCTCAAGATGCATCTTGAATCGGTACGAAAGGACCTGGACCATGAATACCAGGTCCTCTCCGGTCGATTTGGCAACAGTCAAAGCCTGATGCGGTTTTATCAGGATCTCATGGCTTCGCTCCCTCCGCGTCGCTATCCCCTGCCGGGGGGACCTTCCACCTCGAGTTCCTCTCGATAAGCTTCATGATCTATACGATTTATTCCATCGGTGATTCAGCCTTTCTGGCCTCGGTCATGAATGCCTTGGGCATGATGGCATCCACGGGGGATTACAAAATGGCCGGGGGTATTGGCGGACTCATAGGGATTCTGCTGGTGGCCGTCAAGGGATTGATCCAGTTTGATGGCAAGGGGCTACGCTATCAGGAGATCCTCGCCGGGATCCTCATCTATCTCACCCTGTTCGTCCCTGGGGCCGAAGTCGGGATTGAGGATGCCTACACGGGTCAAGTCCGGATGGTTTCGAACGTCCCTTTGGGTCCCGCCATGGCAGGCTCCGTGCTTTCGAATCTCGGCTATCGCTTGACCGTGCTCTTTGAGCAGGGGTTTTCGACGCCGAGCATGACGGGTCATGGCTTTCTCGATAGTCTTCAAGTCCTCACGACGGTAAGGCGCAATCTCGCATCCCGCATGAATCTCGGGGTCGCCAACGCGCCAAGCCCCGGGTCTGATATTGAAAATTCAGTCGTGAACTATGTGAGTGACTGTACGCTGACAGGGGTTGATCTTAAGGTCTTAAGCCTCGATGAGGTGCAGCGGAATGCCAAAGTGCTCTCGGCACTGAGGTTTGATTCAGACATCTATACCACGACCCTTTACCCTGGATCCAAAGCCACGACCTTAAGTTGTACGGAAGCCTTTCCTGTCCTGATGGATCTGGTCGGAACCCAGGGCGTTCACGCCATCGAAGGACGACTCCAGCCTTTGCTTGCCCATGAATCCGGCGCTCCGGTTGAAGCACGAATCCAGTCGGCCCTGGATCATCTCACCCAAGGACAGGTGGCTGCCGTCGACTACATGCTCTCGGCGACCCTGACCCCGATGTTTGAGCGTGCGATTGCAGCGCGCTATGGCGCAAGTCTCAATTGGACACAAGCCGCCATGGTCGAAACCGCCATCCAGCAACGCAATACGCAATGGGCGGCAGAAGAAACGCTCTTTAGCCGGATCATCCGGCCCATGCTCGCCTGGATCGAAGGCTTCGGATTTGCCGTAACGCCCCTCATGGCCTTTTCCGTCCTGCTTGGGGCGCGTGGGATCCATATGGTCGGGCAATATCTTTTGATGCTGATCTGGATTCAGTTATGGATGCCGATTCTGGCGATCGTGAATCTTTATATTCAGATGGCCGCACGGGGAAAGTTTCAAGCGCTGAATCTGGCCCAGTTCAATCTCCCTTCCATGGAAGGTCTCTATCAGATGGATATGGAACTTCAGAACTGGCTCGGTGTGGGGGGCATGCTCGCAGCCTCAACCCCAGGGATTGCCTTGATGCTGGTCTATGGGGGTTCCATTACGGCCACCCACTTCTTGGGGAGGATGCAATCCGGGGACTTTGTCGATGAAAAGATGCACAGCCCTTCCCTCGTCCAAGGGGGCGCCCTCCTCGCCATGCAACATCGCTATCAACATGGCCCTACCACCGGAACCCTGCTACAAGGGGCTGAGCGTGTCCTCCCGCATTTTGACTTGGGACAGGAACTTCATGCCGGAAGAACTTCATCCGCCATGGCCCAGGAACAATCCGCCTCACAGTTCATGCAATCGCTGGGTCGACAGTCTTCGATGGCTCAGGGTCATCATGAAGACTGGCACCAGCAACAGGGTTGGAGTGAACAGGAACGCACTCAACAGAGCGAAACGGATCGATTCATTCAAAGTCAGGGGCAAGGGCTCGCTGAACGCTATGCCGAAACCGGACTCTCCGGCGAAGATTTCTCCAGCCTCTTAGGGGGCGCCCTATCAGGATCCCTGGGTACTGGCATGGGAGGACATGGAGGCGGAGGGATGCGGGCGGGGCTTTCTTCGACCTTACAAAACCGCTACCACGTTGGCCAAACAAAAGCCGATGAAATCGCTCAGGATCTCTCGACCCGAATTAACGAAGACCATGGCTTTCAGACCGATCTTGCTCGAACACTCCAGTCCGATGCCACACAAGGTCATCGCACCGTGGCGTCCTTAGGTCTACAAGAACAGGATCTCAATGTGCTCCAGCATTCGGCACAAGCCCTCCTATCGGCTTCAAAAACCTATCAGGAACAGGTGGGCTCCACCACCCGTTTTGCCACGGGGCAATCCTTGAGCGCTGCTGAAATCGGTCTTCGCATCATGAGCCATGAAGAGAGTCGTTCAGGGCTCAATCAAGCCCTGGATCAACTGGGACTCAAGGGCGATGCCGTTCGCCTGGGACATGAATGGGAATCCATGGGGCTCATGAACGATCCTCGTCAAAGTTATGCCGCTGCAGGCATCAGTCTTTTGACGGGACATACAGAACCCGTGATACGAAGCTTGAATGATCATGAACGTCATCTTGGATCCGCGATGGGTCAGGTCATTCTGGGCCAGGCCTTCAAGGCACCGCATCCCGGTGATGAGGCAGATCCCCTGGATCATCACCGTTTGATGGATTCGGGCGCTCGCATCCCCTCCCCTCAATCGAACTTTGAATCACTGGATCTTTCATCCTCTAGCGGTGAGATTCATGAACGGCTGGCTCAGGAAGCCCCCTTTAAGGCGCACATCACTGAAACGCTG
>CAYFLM010000059.1:0-8943 GCA_964343925.1 uncultured Methylococcus sp. | reverse complement strand
CCATACCGACCTGAAACATTAATAAAATAAGGCCAATCTGGCTCATGATCGACATCACCGAGTTATCGATCGATTTGAATACCCAGTGAAAAGTCTCTGGAGCCAACCAGCCAAACAAGGAGGGCCCAAGCAACAAACCGACGACGATTTCTCCCACAGATCTCGACTGGTTGAGACGCGTAGCGGCAAAACCCGCTAAGCGAGCGGAAAATATAATCACAATGATCTGAATCAGGATGAAAAAAACCTGATTTTCCAGTGTTGAGGGATTTGTCATAAGGCTCAGTTAGTGCGGTGGCTTGAAGGCATGAAGCGGTTTTTTAAAAACGCTCGTCACAAGACCCTTAGGGTTTAGGCCGCGGTACCATAGGCGATTAGCAACCATGCGAATGATCCAGTAGAGGTCAAGAAGAGGTCTAAAGTAGCTAGGGCGGCGATCTTTCGGATAATAGGTCTTAATGGGGACAAATAAGGCTTTGAACCCGAGATCAGAAGCATCAATCAGAATCTCACTCTCCAATACAAACCCTTTTTCCCATCGGGTTTTGAAGGTGAGCTGTTGAATGAGCGATGCGGGATAAACCCGAAATCCTGATTGGCTATCTGCAAGCGACTGTCCAGAGGTCCAGCCAATCCAGAAGTTGCCGAATTGATTTGAACAATATCGATTCAGGGGAAAAGCCGATCGGTTCCAGAGACGATTACCAATGATGAGCGCATGGGGCTCCTTATGGGAGGCCAGAATCATGGGAGATAGGTCATCGGGATCATGCTGGCCGTCTGCATCCATGGTAACGATTTCAGTAGCCCCCAAAGAAAGCGCAAACTCGAAGCCGGTCCAAAGGCAAAAGGATTTACCTCGATTCTGTGGTTGTTGAATGATTTCAACGGGAAACTTTTTAAGTATGGAGACCGTTTCATCGGTCGATCCATCATCAATGACAATAATATTCGAGACGGTTTGAAGGGCGCCTTCGACTACTTTTTGGATTGTTTTTGCCTCATTAAAGGCAGGGATGATGAGAAACGTTTTCTCAAACATCAAATCATTCCTCCATTCACATGAAAATCCTGCCCGGTAATATAAGACGCCTTATCGGAGCAGAGAAATGACACGAGGTTGGCCACTTCAACGACGGTTCCCGCCCGCTTCATGGGGATTTTGGAGCGAATGAATGATGGGTCAAGCGTGTCTTTGGCCATGCCATCATCAATCAGGCCTGGACTGACCACATTGACCAAAACCCCCCGAGAAGCCAGTTCCTGAGCGAGCGACTTCGTCGCCCCAACCAGCCCAGCTTTGGCGGCTGCATAATTGGCCTGTCCCCGATTTCCTATCAGGCCGGCAATCGATCCAATAGAGACAATACGTCCCCAGCGCGTTCTCATCATGGGCATGAGCAAAGGCTGGGTTACATTGTAGAAGCTTGAGAGTGAAGTATTGATGACGCGTTGCCATTGATCCTGAGACATACCCACCATAGGGGCATCGAGATGAAGCGCTGCGTTGTTGACCAATACCTGAATGGGATCATCTTCAAACGCTGAGAGTGCCTTGAGACAGCTTTGGGCATCTGAAATATCAAAAAAAATGCTCTCGGAAGATCCGCCTGCTTGAATGATGGACTGACGGACCGCTTCGGTCTCTTCTACGCGAGAGTGGCCGTGAACGATGACATGATAGCCGTCCGCGCCCAGTTGCCGGGCGATGGCAGATCCGATGGCGCCACTAGATCCTGTAACAAGTGCTTTCATGACATTAAGTTGTGCTCAGGATTTAAAACTATAGGTTCCAGTACGTCAGCGTGCTGAAAAACACCCAATCGGCCGGACAGTACCGGAAGACCCTCAGAAAAGATTTTAAAGGCATACATCTGACCCGTCAGTTGCTCCCCAAGGAGCGTGGCATGGATCTCTAAAAGAGGTAAATCATGAAGTGCTCGGCGGTGGAGCTGAACCTCACTGACAAGACCTAAAACACGCAGGGGCTTGGCTTGATGCTTGGTAGAAGACCTTAAGGCCCCATGAACCGCTGCAGCCTGTGCGGCGTACTCAATTCCTGCAATGGCATGAAGACCGTGAGGCCCTCTAAGAGGATTGTCCATAGAGCGGTGGGAGCTTGCAGAACAGGTTATCGAGAGGTGATCGTAAGATAAAACCTCATCGAGAAGGCTCATCTTACCTTGATGAGGAATCAGCGCCGCGAGCTTTATTTTATTGGGGAGCATTCCAAGGATACTCTCAAAAATCCCGTCAAATCGGAACCGATGACGACATCACCACTAGACCTCATGGCAATTCGATACAGCAGCGGAAGAATACGCGCGGCTGGGTTGCCAAGGCGAATACGTTCTAGATGGGCAGAACCACATCGGGTTTCCTCAGCGCTTCGCTCTAAACCAATCCTAAGCGTTGCCAAGGAGTTAGGATTCGGTTCTGGATTCAGCAGCAGACCGAAGGCAAAGAAGGCATCCAAGGTTCTGAACTCACTGATGGGAAATAGGGGCGGAACGTCATAGCCGATAAGCATCACAGGACACTGATCCGAGCAACAAAGGCTGATTGCCTCCATGAGCCCAATGGCGACCGTGTCATCAAATCCGCAAAGACTCTCGGAAGCCGCGTGAGATCCTGTAGCAATACTCCAGTAGCCCGCAGCCGTATTGTGGACGGAGTTGTGGAATTGCGTGGGTGAGAGCTGGGGTTGCTCTTGAGAAAGTTCATCAAAAAGCCGGTGTACGACCTCGACCTCTCCCCCAGAGGAGGCAAAGACCGATTTAACCCGAGAGGGTTCCAGAGTTCCGAGCGTCTCGGCAGCAACATCGATCGCAAGTTTTGTGACGAGGGTGGCTCTTCTCCTCTCTATGGGAGGGAGCTTGGTGCCCAACGCAGATAGATTAAGATCCGGCCCCTGCAAAGCGGCGTCATGGATAAAGCATTGTTCGGCCTCTGGCCATGAGGCCACTCCGGGCAGACGGATGGCAATATTATCCAGACTTACAGGTTTCAAACATGCCTCCTTCCGATCACAAGAGAACAGTTGCTTCCACCAAATCCGAAGGCGTTGCAAACAATGTGGTCAAGTTTCTTTGAGCCTGATTGGGTTAGAACGTGACTTTTAAGGCGATGATCCAGCTTCTGGGTCATGAATGTCTTGGGCATCCAGCCCGCTTGAAGACACAGCATCCCGATCAAGACGTTGGTGATACCAGCAACACCCAGGGTATGACCCATGAGACCCTTAATCGAAGAGCAGGGGGTCTGGGTTCCAAAAACGGTGGAGACCGCTAAATCTTCAGATAGGTCATTGGCCTGAGTACCCGTTCCATGCAAAAGGACATAATCAATCTGATCCGGATTTAGGCCAGCTCGATCGATCGCTTCCAACATTGCCCTCTTGGCGCCCAGACCTTCAGGATGAGGCGTCGACATGTGGAACGCATCAGAGCTTTCACCATAGCCTAAGACAGCAAGGTCGGTATCTTGATTCGGGTTTCTCTCCAGAAGAGCAAAACCCGCGCCTTCACCAATACTGATGCCGGTTCTGTTTTCACCAAAGGGTTGGCAGGGTGTTTCTGCAACCAGACCTAAAGAGTGGAACCCATAGATCGTCGTACCGCAAAGGCTGTCTGCTGCACCTATGATGACGGCATCGCAAAGGTCTGCGGTGAGCCAACGACTGGCAGATGCGAAGGCTTTTGCGCTGGATGAGCAGGCCGTGGATAGGGTCAATAACGGGCCTTCGAGCTTCAGATATTGGCTTAAAAAGAGCGCACCAGAAAAGGTGTTTTGAACCGTTTGATAACGAAATCCTTTAGGAAGCCGTCCTTCCGCATCACGCTGGCGATAGGCGACTTCAGTTTCAAGAATTCCCGAGGTACTGGTCGCAAAAATCAGACCCACTCGGTGGTTACCATAACGCGCTTGAGCTTTTTGCACGGCCTCGACAAACTGATCCTGTTCTACGCCCCGACGGATTAATCGATGGATTCTTGAATCAAAAAGAGCAAACCGATCGGGAAGAGGGCTTTCCTCTAGGCCCTGAACTTGGCCCACCCAGGTTTTGAGGGCTATGGTTTCAAAATCGCAGGGCCTAAGCCCAGAGCGCTCCTCTTGAAAGGCGCGTCGATTGGCAGAAAGTCCCGTTCCTGCCGCGTTGGTCAGCGTGGCGTGTGTGATCCAAGTGGGGGGCATGCGCGCTTTCCCCATCAGCGAGTACTCCATGATGACCATGCGGCAGCAAAAAGAATCGCGAGCATGGCACCTATAGAAATGGTCTCACCAATAGATTTCAACACGTTGGTGCTTGAGAGGGCCAAGGACCCAAAGGCCAAGATCGAGCTAAGGCTACAAATCAGAAGGGATTGCATGGTTCGAATGCGTTCTTCATGGTGCTCTGAGGACCGTTGAAAAAAGAGGGCTTGGTCAAGACTCAACCCCATGACCAGCAGCAGAGACACTAGATGAAAAAGGTTGAGGCCGGAAAAAAGTACGGCCATCAAACAGGCGGTAGTCCCAGAGGCCAAAAGCATGGGGACCAGCACCTTCAAAGCCTTTATAGAGGATCCAAGACCAAGGCTCAAGACCAAGAAAATCAGAATACCACTGAGTGCAAGCAACCCTAGCGCTTCATGTCGGTAGCGCTCAAGCATTTTGGACGAAGTTTCCTTAAGATCTGCGTATTGAATGCCAGGGATTTTCTGTTTCTCTATCACCTCAGGAACGGCCATGGGATCCTTGATATCGTAGAGGGGCACCAGCCCCACCCAATCTTGATCAAGACGCATCAAAAGGTTCTGAATGCGCTCGTTCATTATGGTTTGGCCCAGTAAACGGCTGTCAATCGGTGATAGCTTCTTGGATTCATCAACCAGATTTAAAAAGTCTTGAAAGGCATTCGGGATGAATCCCATTTGCTTCGAGGCCCATCGGATATTCGTCTCAAGAACCTGCCGATCTGGAAGGCTTTTTATACGCTCGACCTGTGTATGCAGGCTGGGAAGATAACGGCTGATGGCATCATAACCTGCTATTTTTCCTTCTAAAACGAGGTGATCAAGTACGGGCAAGAGCTGCTCGGAACGTTCAAGAACCTCGGATTCACTTTGCCCCTGAATCAAGATCAGAGATCGAAGGTCAGGAACCCCCATTTCAATTTGCATGGCCTCAGTGGCTTGTTTTGCTTTCACGGGCACCGGACTCAGACTTTCAATATCGTCGTTCCACAGCGGTGTCCCGGAAAAAAAGAAGAGCGTAAGGGCGGAAAATAAAAAAAGGACGGGAAGCCATCGAGCGGACTTGAACGCCATCATGGATTCGAAAATCCGGGAAAAGCCTTTTGGGAAGCAAAAACTGCGTTGCGTGTTCGGCAAAAAAAGGGGCAGGACATAACGGGTCGTTAAGCCGGCAGCGGCAAGACCCGATGAGGCCAGAATCGCAATTTGGGCAAGGCCCTCAAAACCAGAAAAAAACATACCGGAAAATCCAAGAATATTAGTCAGGATTCCCAGTCTTAGCGTCGGCCAAATGCTACGGAGGGTTCGCTCAGGACTGCCGGTTTGGGCGTCGAGGTGTGAAAAAAAATGATTAGGGTAGTCTGCCGCAACGCCGAGCAAAGTAGCACCAAATGCGAGGGATATGGCATGCAATGAACCATAAAGCCAGATGACGACGGCCACACCGGTCAATAGACCTGTTGCTAGGGGGAGGAAGCCCAGCATCAGCAAACGGGGGGAGCGATAGACCAAGAACAAAAGGATTAGGACCATCAAGGTGTTCAAAAGAGACAAGATTTCGGCATCACGGCGTGTCAACGTATCTGCCGTTAAGGAGAGTGGGCCGACACCACCGAGTTGCAGGCTTGAGCCTTGGCAATCGGGTTGCTCTTTAAAAGCGACCTGAATGGTATGTTCCAGCTCCGCCTGTTGATCCACATTAAACCCCGCCGCCTGAGTTTTGATGAGGACCATGGCCCGAGAATGATCCGCTGAAAACCACACCCCATGGCGCGTGTCAGGGCCCTTTTGCCAGAGCCAGTCTCGCAGTAAATGGATCCAAAGGCCCAGAGGGTCTTGAAGAAGCCATCTTTTTTCAAAGGAAGATGCGGGGCTTTTCAATAAATCCAGATCGCGGGAGAGTGCAGCCTTAAGCGAGGTGCGCGAGAAAAGATCAGGATGGATTTCTGGGGAGAGAAGGTATTGGTAATGAAAGAGTTGTAATTCGAGCTGACGGAGAACCGCTTGCAGGTGCTGACCATTCTCGACACTGACGATGCCTGGGGATTTTGCAAGCGAGGATTTAAGGGCTCTACTACAGCTTGCTAGGGATTCTTCGGTCTGATTTCCAAGCCCAACCAAAATCATGCGAGAGGCTGGGCCCTCTTTCATTTGTCGGACTAAGACCTGTTCGATCAGGCTCTTGTTACTCGGAAGGAATGCGGTCAGATCTGAGATTACCCGCATATCGCGCGCGAGCAAGAATAGACATAAGCTCACCCAAAGAAGCCAGATCAATCCTCCCAATCGCTTCGATGCAAGATAAGCCGTCATGGGTTGTATTTAAGGCGCAGGCTGCTCAGTGATCCATCCGGTTCGCGCATCAAAATATCCTGAATCCGATCATTCTGACCCTGTATTTTGATCTCTTGAATGACCGATGCAATCTCTGGATCCTTGGGCGACAGAATAAGCGTCCAGCGGCTTTTGTATCCACCAAGGTGCATCGTGAAAAAGCGCTCCAATACTGCGCGATCGCCAAGAAGAGGCCCTCTAATCGCTGCGGTCAGGGCACTGATTTCTCTGGAGTCGGCGAGTGGTAAACGCACGGGCTCCTCTCCGCTACGTTGGATTAAAACGCTATCTTGGTCAATGTCATATTGCTCCAGCTCAGGCTTTTGAATCTGCTTTGAAAAAAAGGCGGGCTTTCGAAAGATGAGTAACCCTGAAGATTCAAGCGGTTCCCTTAAAAAGGGCATATGTTTTGTTTCTGTAAAAGCCACCTGACCTTCAGAAGGTCTTGAAATCAAGGCCAATAAATCGTCAATCGAAAACACCGCTTTAGACAATGCCGGGGTCAACATGCCGAATAGATACAAGCCAACAATGGGCAGTGCTTTAGGCATTTACGTCCCAAAAATCATGAAAATTAAACCAGTTATAGGGCGATCTTCTGCTGTGGTATTCCAGTTTCCTCGCATAGTCCTGAAGTATTTCCGCAGTTGATCCCTGTTTTGATGGGGCGTCAGCCTCGTAAGAGGCGACGAGCTCCTCAAAAACCAAACGGTATTGCCCACGACCTTCGTTTATGCAGACAAAAAACACCATGGGTAGGTTTAAGATGCGAGCGATTCTGACGGGCGCCTCTGGAAATAATGCGGGTTTTCCCATGAAAACGCACGGGATCCTCTTTGCCGTCGAAAGGCTTCGATCAGCAAGAAGAGCGACAAAGCCACCCTTCTCGACATGTGACTCCAAGCCTAAAAGAGATTTGGGCTCCCCCATGATCACCTGATCCTCAAACCGCTCCGGTGCAAGATTCTTGAAAAGACTGGTGATCATGGGTGTTGATTCGCCGTAGATCAGCGCTTTGATTTTAAGTCCTCTCCTGATTTCACCTAAAACGCGAATGACTTCAAAGCTTCCTAAGTGGCTTCCGACCATCAAACAGCCCTTTCCGGAACGCGCGTGTTGCTCAAGCAGATCGAGTCCCTCGATCTCCAGATTAAAAAGATGATCTTGCCCCGTGTAGATCAGAACTCGATCAAGAAGACACTCAGAGAAGCTGAACAGCTGCCAAAAAAAATCGCGCAAATCTGCCTTTCGACCGAGCGCGATAGACAAAAAATCGAGTGAAGCCTTTCGGGTGGTTGAGAAGAAAACATAATAGGCGGCGATCGGATAGAGCAAAGGATGGGCGATGGATCGCCCAGTGGTGCTAATAATTCGAATAATAAGGGAGATCCAGAAAAGGTTGCTTCGCTCCGGAATCGATTGCCATGAGGGTTTCACGAGCCATTCTCTCCACGAGGACGCGTTAAGACCCCTTTTGCAATAATCGCTGTACCACTTCGGCAGGTAAAGCGAAGCGTTTCTTGACCGGTATTGATCTCCACCAAGAGAGGCGTATCCGGCTCGAGAATCGAGAGAAATTTTGTGTTTTTGATCGTCCAGGTTGAGGAACAGGGATCGACCTTCTCTATGAAAGTTAAAATCTGATCCAAAATAACGACGGCAGGCACGATAGGTCTTCCAGGAAAATGCCCCTCTAGTGAGGGATGATCTGCCGGAATGATGAATTCAAAGAAATGTTCCACAATCAGAGGAATGGCCCAGCGCCAAACGAAAGACGAATTTCCTCCCGTATCGCCGAAAGGACATGCGTAAATGGAGGGTGGATAAAATGTCGAAGATGCCATTTTCGATAAGCATACTCCCCCACACCCAAGCCGATCAGTATGCTCCAGCTCATAAGACTGGCCTGCCAAGTCGGGAGGCTACTCGGCCAAAAGATTAGAAAGCCGATATCGAGCCCCGATAGAGCTAAAAACACCAGTATCCAAAAATAAGTGGCTTTTTGCGTATAACGCGCAAGATCGTGATCAAGGGCCACCACACCGCGAGCGCGGCAGGCAATGCGTGTAATGAACGGGGTTCCCTGGTTTCTCAGGCTGTTCATGAACAATATCGCCAGCGCTAGAAAGACGGTGGCCGCAGGGACAAACACCAAGAGGGTACTTTGACTGTAGAGCAGAGCGGCAAATATTAAAATAGCCAGAGCCATGCGGGCGATGGATTTTTGGAGACCTTCAAGTTTCATCTTGAGTCACAACCTCACTCAGGCTTTGGCTTTTGCGTAGCGCTCAGCAAGTACGTTTGGAAGCGATGGTGTTGGCAAGAGAACGCAAATTTGAGAAGGTTTCCTCAAGATCTGGGTCATCCGATTTGA
>CAYFLM010000058.1:0-9023 GCA_964343925.1 uncultured Methylococcus sp. | reverse complement strand
GTCATCATGGGCGGATTTGGGTTTGTGGATACCATGAAGTTGCTCGGTGTTGAGCGGCGAGCCATGACTTCCGGCGAGCACAAGGCTTTGATGGACCCTTTCGCCCCGGTTGATCCTGTGGCTAAGCAACACCTTCAGGGATTGATGGGCGAAGTACATAGGCAGTTCATATCAGCTGTTAAGCAGGGTCGAGGTGATCGCTTGAAGGAAACGCCCGACATGTTTTCTGGTCTCATCTGGACCGGTGAAGATGCGGTTAAGCTGGGTTTGGCGGACGATTTCGGTGATGATCGACATGTGGCCGAGGATATTATCGGCGCCAAAAAAATGGTCAGCTTTAATCCTGAAGACGATCTGATGGATCGCATATCAAGAAGTCTGGGTACCACCTTTGAAGGCTCCTTAAAGAATGTCCTCTTTGGAACCAGTCTTCGTTAATCGGGATGGATTCAAAGCAGGTTGAAATCCTTGAAGAAAAGGCTGAGTACGAAGGTTTCTTTTCTTTAACAAGCTATAGGCTACGACATACGCTTTACCAGGGCGGATGGAGTGAGGTCATTCGAAGAGAGCTGTTTCATCGAAGCCGCTGCGTTGGGGTGGTGCTTTACGATCCCGAGCTCGATCGAGTGGTATTGATTGAGCAATTTCGAATTGGTGCGGTTAAATCCAAGGAGGTTCCTTGGCTTATCGAGATCGTTGCCGGTGCAATAGAAGAGGGGGAGTCACCTGAATCGGTGGCTGTTCGAGAATCAGAAGAAGAGGCGGGTTGCTCTCCGCGAGAACTCATTCGAATTGGGGAGTTTTTCACGACGCCTGGGGCCAATTCTGAACGGCTGGTGCTCTTTTGCGGGTTGGTTGATTCGACGGGAGCAGGTGGGATTTATGGCCTTCCCGAGGAGCACGAGGATATTCGTGTTTTTGTAGTGGATTTCGACGAGGCTTTTTCTTGGGTCCAGAGCGGTGTGATTGATTCCGCAATTCCAATCATTGGGCTTCAGTGGCTGGCCATACATCGTCAGCGATTCAGGCCAGACTGAAAAAAGAAAAAACTTCTTCTCTGGTTTAGCTATCTGACAGGCCGGGGAGGATGTCAAGAGAAGCCCTGCTCTGGAAGCTTCCCCATTTTCTCCCTATATGAGAACATCTTGTGACAATGACGCCCTCTATCACCAAGATAACTTGGGTCAGGTTAGTGTTTTGATTTACAGTTCCCAAGGTTCTGAATGGCATAAATACCGGTTCTGGGTTGTGCTGGTTTTATCTGTTGGCCTTCACCTCTTGTTGTGGGTTTACAGATCTAGCTTTGATTTCGCTAACCAAACTGAGGCCACGCCCATTAAGACGATGGACATAAGCCTCGTTTCTCCGGTCCCTGCATCTCCATCTCCTCCGGCGCCTAATGTCACCCCACCCCCTCCTAAGTCCAAGCCTTTACCGGCAAAGCCTAAACCTCAAATGGTCAAGCCAACCCCTGTAAGAGAGCCTAAACCACAGGAGGAGTTATCGAAGAACGATGCTGTAACTCCCCTTAAGGCACTTTCTGAATCAGGACCTAGTGTTGATTCTGCAAAACCTTCAGTACCCTCTGGTATGACTCAACGCGCAGAATGGAAAAGTGCGGGGCTACAAAATTCACCCGCCAAATACCCCGAGAGGGCTCGACAAATGGACTGGCAGGGGCGTGTTGTGTTGCGTGTCCAGGTCCTTCCTGATGGGGCTGCCGGGATTGTCGCTGTTGCGGAATCGAGTGGTCATGAAGTTTTGGATGAATCTGCGCTAGAAGCTGTTCGACATTGGAAGTTTATCGCCGCAAAGCGGGATGGTATTGCTGTTGAAAGTTTTGTTAACGTCCCTATCAATTTCAAACTTAAAAAAGAAGGAGATTAGCCTAAATGGCCACCTTTGGTTCCAGCCTTGTCGTCAACGTTACTTTGTGGGTTTTGATTGGGTTTTCTGTCATCTCTTGGGCGCTGATCTTCTTCAAACTTTGGGAGCAGTTCGTAGCTAGGCGGGAGAACAAGGAGTATGCCCACTCTTTCTGGAGTTCGCCTAGCCTTTCCTCGGCAAAAGAGCTCAGTTCCAAGCCGGGTGCAATGGCCAGAATTGCAAAGTCTGGGTTTGATGTATTGTCCTCATCCCAAAAAGCTAAAAGTCTTGAATCTCTGGGCAATCCGCAGGATATCCTCGAGAGAAACTTACGGCAAAGTATTCAGGTAGAGCGTCATTTGGTCGAGAAGGGGTTGGTTATTCTGGCTAGCATCGGTAGTACGGCACCCTTCGTGGGCCTGTTTGGTACAGTCTGGGGAATAATGCATGCTCTACAAGATATCAGTAAAGCCGGCTCTGCCAGTTTGGATGTCGTAGCAGGTCCTATTGGTGAAGCCCTGATTGCTACGGCGATAGGTATTGCATCTGCAATCCCTGCGGTACTTGCTTACAACTATTTCCTACGCCAAACAAAGCTATTTGAGGCTGACCTTGAAAACTTTGCTACAGATTTTCTTCACTTGGCTATTCGCACCGGTTTTGCACTGAGGAAGGAGGATTGAGATGGCTTTTGGTAATAGCAATAATCAGGAGGCGATGAGTGAGATCAACGTGACTCCGCTTGTCGACGTTATGTTGGTATTGCTTGTCGTTTTCATCGTTACTGCACCGCTATTGACTCAATCTATTGGAGTTAATTTGCCAAAAACCGTACCCGCTGCGCCTCCACCCAAGGAAGCCGTTAACTTGATTAGTGTTGATTTCATGGGTGATATTTATCTTAATAAGGAAAAATTGACAGCTGAGGTTCTAGGCCAAAAGCTGTCGGAACTCCAAAAAGCCAATCCTGAGGTCACTGTGCAGTTCGAGATTGATGACAAAGTGAATTTTGGGAAGGCGGCAGAGGTCATGGCGATTGCCCAGCATGCTGGTATTACAAAAGTCGCTCTTCAAACCAGACCCTAAAGGAAATGTCAGGTGAGTTTGATCCGTCCTGCTGGATGTGCTGCGCTTATGTTGTTCGTATTTGATTCTACGCCGACCGCTTCCAGCTCTGCCTAATGATTTCCTGACACGAGGAAACCAATCGTTACAAGACGGAAATCTCCGTGAGACGGATTTGGAGTGAAATCTGACACCTTAAATTTATTGGATCCAATTCTATGTTGTGGTTGACCAAATGGGGTTGGACGAATAACGTGGTCGTTTCATGTGCCTTCTGATTCAGGAGCCCTACGAAGGCGTTCCTATTAGTCCTCACAGAATTTAAGTGTCCAGAGACTTTCAAAGCTTACCTTTCAAAATTGTGCTCTGGTTTATCCTGAGTGCAAGGATGGCCTTCGCTCTGGATATACCATTTGCCCCTTCTGATCCTTTTGGAACCCACGATGAGGTTTCGGATACTCCAGGAAGATCGGCTGTAGAAATTGGTTCGGATCCCTGTCTTAAAGAGCATCCAAAGAACACCAAATGGAATCTGATTGACGTTGTAGAGCAATCCCTCTGTCATAACCCTCAGACTCGGCAAGCTTGGGCTGCAGCTAGAGCCCAAGCTTCCCAGTTGGGTGTGCAGGAAGCCGCTTATCTCCCGAACATCAACTTGTCAGTCCCAATTTCTGAATCCCAGAACACCCAAGGTGGTGGATTGACGGGAGGCTCCGCAGTTCCTACCCAGAATTCAAAAAATAGCCAGACCTTGGCCACACGAATTTCTCCTATCATCAGTATCAATTACTTACTGTTTGATTTTGGTGGTCGAATGGCACGGGTCGAAAACGCGAGACAAATGTTGGAGGCTGCGAACTGGACGCATGCTGCGGCACTTCAAACGGTTCTTTTTCAGGCTATTCAAACTTACTACCAATATTTCGCCTCACAAGCCTCTTTTGAGGCCTCAGAGGCTGTCGAAAAGTCCATGAAATCGGCGTTGGATGTCGCTGCCTATCGATTTGATGTTGGGTCTGCCCCTTTATCCGACAAGCTTCAGGCCAAGACGACATACGAGCAGGCAAAGGTGAGTCGTCAGACGGCATCCGGGAATCTGAAGGCTTCGCTAGGGGGACTTGCCAATGCCATGGGGCTTAAACCCAATTCCGAGCTTAAATTTGAGGAGCCGGTTTTAGCGGGACCTGTTGAAGATAGGGAAAAGGATGTTGAAGCCCTCATCGATCTCGCACGTTCCTCTCGCCCCGACCTTGCCGCAGCTGAGGCCCAAGTCAAGGCTTCTGAGGCCAACGTACAGATTGCAAAATCTGCCAACATGCCCTCAGTCTCTTTGGTCGGAAACTACAACTATTACGTCACGATCGATCAATATTCCTTGTCGAGTTGGCAGATTGGTGTCCAGATCTCTACCCCGCTTTTTACGGGATTTAACAACACCTATCAGATCAAGAATGCCGAAGAACTGGTTGAGGTCTCGGCCCAGCAGCGAGAAGCATTAGACAAACAGATTGCCATGACAGTCTGGCAGGCCTATTACACGCTGGAGGCCACACGAGAAAATCTTAAAAATACTGAACAGCTATTGGATAATGCCATTAAGACCGAAAAGCTGACTTTAGGGCGTTATCAAGAGGGGGTTGGGAACATCGTGGAGCTTTTAAACTCCGAATCCAATTTGGCCAACGCTCGATATCAATATGTGCAGGCCCACTTTAATTGGCGTATTGGTAAGGCGCAATTGGCGCAGGCACTGGGTCGTTTAGACCTTGATGAAGTCACCGCCGTATCCGGCATTGTTCCGAACGTGAAGAAACTCAACAATTGATGAAGGTTTCAATCGAGATGACCCAACCCCAAGAAACCTTCCAACCGAATCGCTCATTATCTGGAGTGCAGAACCCATGAATCCGGCACTTCAATTTCGTCGACTGAAGCTTTGGCAGAAAGTCAGTCTGTCCCTCTTAATTATTTTGGTTGGGATTTGGCTCTTTAAGGGCAAGAAGCATCACGACAAATGGGATCAGAATGCTCAGGAGATATCGGTTAAAACGGATCAAGTGAGGGGAGGGGATTTTGAACTTCACTTGAGCGCACTGGGCAATGTCACGGCATTCAATACCACGACCGTTAAAACGCGAGCCACTGGGGAATTGATCAAGATCTACTTTAAGGAAGGTCAGAATGTTCAACAGGGGGATCTTTTGGCAGAAATCGATCCAAGGATTTATCAAAGCCAACTGGATCAGGCCGTGGGTAAGCTTTCCAGCGACAAAGCCCAGCTCGCCTTTGCGGAAGCTGAACTGGAACGCGATAAGAACCTGATGGACAAGGGCTATATCGCACTCTCCCAGCTGCAAACTCAAAGTGCGAGTGTTAACCAGTTGAGGGGAATGATTGCCACGGACCAGGGCGCCATAGATGCCGCCAAGGTTCAACTTTCTTTCTGCCAGATCCGAGCGCCATTGACAGGGAGGATAGGGCTCAAGATGGTCGATCTCGGCAATATTCTCAATATGCTGGATCCCGTGGTGGTGATCACACAGCTACAGCCTATCTCTGTGATCTTCAATGTCCCTCAGGACCAAAATCCATTGATTCAAAGGCGCATGGCGGAAAATCCCAATCTTCCGGTCGAGGCTTTTGATCGCGATGGCAAGCATCTTTTGGCTACGGGGCAGATCTGGGGTGCAGATAACCTGATTGATACTTCAACGGGCACTTTGCGAATCAAGGCCGTGTTCGACAACAAGGATTTTCAGCTTTATCCCAATCAATTCGTTAATGTGCGTTTATTGCTCGATGTACTCTCAGGGCAGACATTTGTTCAACGTTCGGCAATCCAGCAGGACCCGAGTGGGTACCATGTTTTCATTGTGAAAGAGGATCAAACTGTCACAGTTCGGCCTATTGAAGTTGGGCCCTCAGAAGGGGACTTCACCATCGTCAAGTCCGGACTTACCTCGGGTGAAGTGGTGGTTATCGATGGACTTGATAAATTGCGAGAGGGAGCCAGGGTAAGAAAACCCGATGAGGGGGCGAGGGATAAAGAGTTGAGCCTGGACTCAAGTCAAAAGAAGGGCTCGTGAAACTCTCAACCCCCTTCATTCAGCGCCCTGTTGCAACCACGATGTTGATGTTGGCGCTGACTCTGGTTGGTGTCATAGGCTTTTTGAGGCTCCCTGTTTCCGCGCTTCCTCAGGTTGAATATCCAACCCTCCAAGTCAGAACCCATTACCCTGGAGCAAGTCCAGAGGTTGTAGCTTCGACCATCACCTCCCCCTTGGAAAAGCAGCTCGGTCAAATTTCTGGTTTACAGCAAATGTCCTCAGCAAGCTCTTTTGGGGTTTCCACTATCACGCTTCAGTTTCATCTCCATCTGGATCTTGATGTTGCTGAACAACAGGTGCAGGCAGCTATCAACGCGGCCTACAGTTATCTCCCTACCGATCTGCCGACTCCGCCCATCTACTCCAAGAATAACCCCGCGGATGCCCCAATTCTGACGCTTGCGCTGAAATCCAAAACAATCCCCTTGATTCATGTTCAGGATTTGGCCGATACCCGAGTAGCACAGAAGATTTCTCAGTTGCCGGGTGTTGGCATGGTGAGTGTGAATGGGGGGCAGAAGCCGGCGGTTCACATCAGGGTCAATCCCACAGCGCTTTCAGCCTATTCCATCAGCATGGAGGAGCTCAGAAATACGCTCAGCCAAACGACGGTCAATCAGGCTAAAGGAAGTTTTGATGGGTCTTCAATTGCTCAAACCATTCTGGCAAATGATCAATTGATGAGCCTTGAAGACTTTAAAAGGCAGGTTATCGTTTATCGGAACAATGCGCCGGTGAGGATTTCCGATGTCGCTGAGGTCACAGAGGAAGCTGAGAATAAGCGTCTCAAAAGCTGGATGAATGAGGACCCTGCCATCATTCTCAATATTCATAAGCAGCCAGGGGCAAACACCATTCGGGTGGTTGATGGCATTCTGGCGCTCCTCCCGCAACTTGAAAATAGTTTGCCGGGGGCTATCGAGGTCGAGGTGGTATCAGACAGGACCATTACCACCCGAGCATCCATTCGCTCCGTTGAGCACGAGTTGCTGGTGACCATAGCACTCGTTGTTTTGGTCATTTTTCTCTTTCTCAGAAATATACCCTCCACCATCATTCCGAGTCTTTCCGTTCCCTTATCTCTCTTGGGTACTTTTGCCGCCATGTATGGCCTGGGCTTCAGTCTAAATAATCTGACTTTGATGGCCCTGACGATTGCGACCGGATTTGTAGTCGATGATGCGATTGTGATGCTCGAAAATATCGTTCGGTATATCGAAAAAGGATTATCCCCAAAAGACGCGGCTATCAAGGGTGCAGGTGAAATTAGTTTCACCATTGTTTCACTTACGGCCTCCTTGGTTGCAGTACTGATTCCTCTGCTTTTCATGGGGGATGTGCTAGGTCGGCTATTTCGTGAATTTGCCATGACCTTGACGATGGCAATTCTGATTTCGGCCTTTGTTTCACTGACGTTGACCCCCATGCTTTGCGCATTTCTTCCAGAAAGGAAGGAGCAAGCTGATCCCGTAAGAAGTTGGTTTCTCTTGGAGTGGTTACTCGAGCGCTATCGTGTTTCTTTGGCCTGGACTCTAGAACGAAACCGGATGGTAATCGCCATCGCTTTAGGTCTTCTTGCATTGACGGCATGTCTTCTCCTAGTCGTGCCTAAGGGTTTCTTCCCAATTCAGGATACCGGCCAACTTCTGGCCTTGACCGAAGCGGATCAAGCAATTTCCTTTGAGGATATGGAGGAGCGGCAGCAGGCTCTAGCCCAACTTATTCTCAAAGATCCTGCAGTTGAAAATATTGCCTCCTTTATCGGTGTGGATGGTACGAATACCTCCATGAATGTCGGCCGCATTCAAATTAAACTGAAAACGATCGATGATCGGGATGCCATGGATGATGTCGTTTATCGGTTGGAGCAGGCTTCAGAACAGGTTAAGGGGATGAAGTTGCACCTGCAGCCTGTACAAGATCTCTCCATCGAGGATCGTATCAGTAAGACCCAATTTCAGCTGACGCTGGAATCTTCTGATCGAGCGGTTCTCGAGGCATGGACTCCTAAGCTCCTCCAGGAACTGGACCGGAAAGATAGCCTCGAAGATCTTGCCAGCGATCTCCAAAATAAGGCGAGAGTGACACGTCTGGTTATTGATCGAGATACCGCTTCTAAATTGGGTGTATCAGCCCAACTGATCGATCAAACCCTGTATGACGCATTTGGTCAGCGCCAGATCATCACTCGCTATACACAAATCAATCAGTACAAAGTCATTCTCGAAGTTGCCGATGACTACCAGAATAACCCTGAGAAAATTACCCAACTCTATATTCCGCTTAACGGGGGCAGAGCCATTCCTCTATCGGGTATTACGAGACAGATTGAGGAGAGTGGGCCAGCTGTGATTAATCGGCAAGGCCAATTTCCATCGGTCACCCTTTCATTTAATTTGCCCGAAGGCATATCGCTTGGTCGAGCCGTCGAAGATGTTCAGTCGGTCCTGAGCACGCTTGAATTACCAAAAAGTATCCGTGTTCGTTTTCAAGGCACCGCTAAGGCCTTTGAGGGCGCCATGCAGAGTGAAATCCCTCTTCTTATCGCGGCCGTTGTGACGGTTTATTTGCTCTTGGGTGTCCTGTATGAAAGCTTTATTCACCCTATCACTATTCTCTCAACGCTCCCTTCGGCTGCCGTTGGTGCTCTACTTATGTTGCTGGTCTTAGGTATTGATCTTGATATCGTATCGCTCATTGGGATAGTGCTGCTGATCGGCATCGTTGAAAAAAATGCCATCATGATGATCGATTTTGCGCTTCAAGCTCAACGCAAAGAAGGTCTTTCTCCCAAGGAAGCCATTTATCAGGCCTCCCTGATTCGTTTTCGGCCCATCATGATGACGACGATGGCGGCGCTTTTGGCAGGCGTACCTCTAGCGGTTGGGACCGGTATGGGGCACGAACTTCGTCAACCCTTGGGTGTGGTTATCGTGGGGGGGCTCATTTTTAGTCAGCTGATGACGCTCTACACTACGCCATCGA
>CAYFLM010000057.1:0-9056 GCA_964343925.1 uncultured Methylococcus sp. | reverse complement strand
TTCACCCGCCGATTGTTAACGCGGAAGGCGGCTTCCAAATGCAAATCAGTCAGCTTGACTACAACTCCTATGTGGGGGTCATCGGTATCGGCCGAATCCAGAGGGGTAGCGTTAAAACCAATTCCCCCGTCGTTGTAGTAAGTCGCGAAGGCGCCCAGCGTAATGCCCGCGTCCTCCAAGTCTTTGGATTCAAGGGGCTTGAACGCGTCGAGGTTCCACAAGCCAATGCAGGCGACATCATTGCTTTCACCGGTATCGACACGCTAGAGATTTCAGATACGCTCTGCGCACCCGATGCTATCGAGGCGTTACCCCCTCTAACCGTCGATGAACCCACCGTGAGCATGACCTTTCAGGTCAATAATTCCACCTTTGCGGGCAAGGAAGGCAAATACATCACCTCGCGTCAGATCCGCGAGCGTCTACAGCGAGAACTCCTCCATAACGTCGCGCTTCGCGTTGAAGATACGGCAGATCCCGACAAATTCAAGGTGTCAGGACGCGGTGAATTGCATCTATCGATCTTGATCGAAAACATGCGTCGCGAAGGTTATGAACTGGGTGTTTCGCGCCCCGAAGTCATCATCAAGGAAATTGACGGTGAACCGTCTGAACCTTATGAAGCCGTCACCATTGAGGTCGAAGAGGCCAATCAAGGTGCCGTCATGGAAAAGATGGGAGAACGTAAAGGTGATCTCCTCAACATGGTTCCAGACGGGCAGGGGAGAGTGCGACTTGAGTACATGATTCCATCACGTGGCCTCATTGGTTTCCAGACGGAATTCATGACGGCGACCAGCGGCACAGGACTCCTCTACCATGTCTTCGATCATTACGGCCCCCTCAAGAAAGGTGATATTGGCCAACGTATCAATGGGGTATTGATTTCAATGGTCACCGGCAAAGCCCTGGGCTATGCCTTGTTTAACCTTCAGGAACGTGGCCGTCTCTTTATTGAGCATGGCACCGAGGTTTATGAAGGCATGGTCATCGGCATCCACTCACGGGACAATGATCTCGTGGTAAATCCCACTAAAGCCAAGCAGCTCACCAATATTCGCGCGGCGGGTTCAGATGAAAATATTCTGCTGACGCCACCCATCAAGATGAGTCTTGAGCAGGCGCTTGAATTTATTGATGATGATGAACTGGTAGAAGTCACCCCGAAGTCGATTCGTATTCGGAAAAAGCTACTGCTTGAGCACGAACGTAAGAAAGCTAACCGCGCTTAACGTTAAGCCTGTGCCTCCATCGACAAGGCGGTGGGGGCATTTTATGATGTCGGCCAAATTGAAGCTTCAATAAGCGACCTATGAACCTTCTTTTTACTCAGCCCTTCAAAGCGCGTAAACCCTTTCACCGGGACCTAATTGCGCTGTGGACCATCCTCTACAAAGAAATTTACCGGTTCATGCGGATCTGGCCGCAAACGGTTCTTCCTGCAGCGGTCACCACCTCCCTCTATTTCCTCATTTTTGGAAGTCTGATAGGCCAGCGCGTGGGCAGCATGCGGGGGCTTCCCTACATGGACTATATTGTGCCGGGAGTCGCATTGATGACCATCATCACCAACTCCTACAGCAATGTCGTTTCTTCCTTTTATTCCAGCAAATTTCAACGCAATATTGAGGAATTACTCACTTCACCGGTACCCAACTGGGTCATTCTGACCGGCTACGTCGGAGGGGGCGTTGCGCGGGGATTGGCCGTGGGATCGGTCGTGGTCGCCATTGGCAGCTTCTTTTCCAATATTCAGTTTCTGCATCCAGGCGTTGTCATTGCGGTATTCCTGCTGACCGCTACCTTGTTTGCATTGGCCGGGTTTATCAATGCCATCTTTGCGAACAGTTTCGATGACATCTCCATCATTCCCAATTTCATCCTGACCCCATTGGTCTATCTGGGGGGCGTCTTCTATTCAATCGATATGCTTCCAGGATTCTGGCAGAAGGTCTCCCTCTTTAATCCTATCCTTCATATGGTGAATGCGTTCCGCTATGGATTCTTGGGAATAAGCGATATCGATGTGGTACTGGCTTTGGAAGTGTGTTCGGGCTGCGTCTTTAGTCTTGGACTTATTGCCCTCATCCTCTTACATCGAGGCGTAGGCCTCAAGAGCTGAAGCTAAACCCGCCTTAGGGCGAGGATCGTTATATCATCTGACTGTTCCGCACCCTCAGCGTGCTTACGAACTGCCCCGAGTACACGACCAGATAATGATTCAGCGTCGGAATCGATATCATCGGTCAACAACGCAAGAAGTCTCTCTTCACCATAAAGCGCTTCTTCAGCGCTCATGGACTCCGTGACGCCATCGGTATAGAAAACAATAGCTTCGCCGTGATCCAGGGTAAACGTTTCATCCTCATACTCCGTATCTTCCATGATCCCGAGCGCCAAGCTGGATTTTCCATTAATCAGCTGAGTCTTTCCGTTTTTCCCTATAAAAACGGGATCGTTGTGCCCCCCGTTGGCATAGGTGACCTGACCCGTTTCAAGATCCATGATGGCTAGAAAGATCGTTGCAAACATCATGGCGTGATTGTCACGGCAGACTTCAGGATTAACGGATCTGAGAATCGCTGCAGGTGATCGATGCTCATAAGCAAAAGCACGTATCGTGGTCTTCACCATCACCATGAAGAGCGCTGCGGGCATGCCTTTATCACAAACATCCGCAATCGTAACTAGCAGCGTTTTGGCGTCTAGGAAGAAGAAATCATAAAAGTCACCACCGACCTCACGCGCAGGCTCAATATGCGCATAAAGATCCACTGAACTCCCCGACTTCATTCTCGGAAAGTGAGTAGACATCATGCTCATCTGGATATTTCGGGCTTGTTTCAAGGACTCCTGCAGCACACGCTCCTCGAGTTCTCTCTGCTTCTGATAGGCTTCCAACAGTTCATTCGACTTGATTTCGACCTTCTCCTCCAGAGTCTGACTATATTCCTCCAAGGCCTGATGCGACTTTTGAATCTCGCGCCCCATCCGCATAAAGGAAAAGGTCAATCGATCAATCTCATCCGGACTTTTGAGCGCGTTTCGCTCGGATCGAAATTGCCCGAGCAGTTCCTGTACGCGGTCATAATGACCATGAGCAAGTTCTGCTACGGATTCGGTTAATCGGATGATAGGGCGGGTGAAATTGGCCGATACGAGCACGACGATGACAGAACCAATGCTAATGAAGAGCGCAACAATGGCTAGGTTCCACAAAATCATCTGGGTGCGAGCCGATTCGATTTCAAGCTTGGATTGAACAATCGCCTGTTTCAAAGGCGCCAATGGATAACCCAAACGAATCACACCCCACGCACTCTGCCCGAATTGAATGGGGAGAATGTACTCAAGATAATCCTCATAATCCCGATGCGTGAGTTCGGTTTGTGACAAAGCAAACCGGGTCGGCTCATCATCCTGTTTCTTTTGTTCATTTTCGGGATGACGGGTATCAATGAAGGCAATTCCCTCTCTGTTGGTTAAAAGGGCATACCCATCCCAATCATTCAAAACTAACAGGGTTTGGCGGAGATGAGAGAAGTTGTAAGCCGCAACATCATTTTCCGCATCGGCCTTAATCATTTGAGAAAACACATGACCACTCTCAATGAGGTGGTTTCTCATCGTGACGATTCGACGATCCGTCTCTTCTTCAAGCGAGTGTTCCTGGATACTGAGGCCTATTGCACTTAGTGTCAGAACCACACCGATGAGCATCCCCATCATCATGAGGAGCATACGCATTCGTATGCCAAGCCTTAGAAACTTTCTACTGCGGGATCGCTCCTCGGTCGACTTCTGACCTTCCAAAGACGGACTATTATTTATGCTCACACCGCACCAACTGACTTACAGAATCAAGTGAGTCTTGATTGTAGTCCACTTTGATACGCTCCAAGTGACATGCATTGAGGATGATATCGGAGCCTGCAGGCGGCAAAACCGATTGATTGGGTTTAACGCCTGCCAAAAGTGTCTGGCTGAAGTTAGCCGCTTGCCTTCCGGTTGTCGGAATATCTGGGGACAAAATGAGGCTCGCGCCAAAAGGCAAGAAAACCCGACTATAGGCCACAACCGGTTTTGAAGCTTCTGTGGCCATTTGAAACATATCCGCGACCTGATCCCTGTTCATCAAGATACCAGGATCAGGAATGATCCATATGAGATCTACGTTATCGACTAGGCTTTCAAAATTATCCAATATGCGGTTGGAGTTTCTTGAATCTGTTGCTCTTGCAACGAGAGTTATTCCAAGTTCCTGAGCATAGTGAACGGATTCATCAATGAGTGTCTGGTTGTATTCTCGGTCATAGAGCACACCTACCTTTTGCCGATCCGGAAAAATGAACTTAATCAAGGATAAGGATTGATTCAGAGCGAGTTCATTACTGATGCCGTAAGTGTTTTCTCTTGCGGGGAAACGTTCCCAATTGATGACCGAACTGAAGATCCCAGGAAGCTTGTTTTCGATTGAATGAGCCAGGGCGTAGGCCTTGGATCCAATGAAATAAATCAACTCCGGACTCTCACGCAATATCATCGCATCAATATCAGACGCGGTATGTCCTGACTGTTCAAGATCAACGGATAGGATACGGACACCCTCGAGGGAGGACTTGAATGCTTGTTCAGATTCTTGATATCGCGCGATGCTGTTATCTGAATTCACCAGGAGAATCGTGGTGAAAGCAGCACTCACACGATAACCATCTGCAGTGATCAATAGGGCGATCACAGTCGACAAAAATAGTGTCTTGAAGGGAAAAGAGAGGGACATCAAGGTGTCCTCAACAATTTTTGTGTGGCAGCAGGTAAGGTCTCAATCCGCTTCCACCCATCAAGACCAATCATTTTAAGATCTTTGAGCCCATCAGGATCCTGATTCATGTGCTCAAGCGTATCCATCATTCCACTGTTCGATTTATCGCCCTGGTGCGGAAAGGATGCCACCAACAAAAAGCTTTCACTGCTTTGGCCGAGCGACTTGAGCACGCTGAATTGTGTCGGATTGATCATTGATAGTTTTTGGAGACTCGTCTCTGAGGTCAACGAGGCATTGGCCATTCCAAAATTGACCGCCATCAGCGCATCAATATCCTTTGGAACACTCAAGATACGAATCGAATCCGCCAGCGCTATTTTGTCCTGACCAAACACCTCTTTTAAAAATCCACGGATATATTGGGGACTCCCAGGACTTGCAACGGTTAAGCCCCGAAGATCTTCGAGGCTACCCGACCCCTTGATACACAGCACTTTTCGTTGAACCAATGATCCTTTTGAAACCCCAATGAGTTGAGGATCCAACTCTGCATTACTCCGATACTGTCTGTAGAGCCCACCGCTTAGAAGATACACCCCACTGCTTCTGGAACTCAGCACCTTTTCAAAGTTATCCCCCAGATCAAAAGGCTGAAATTGATAACCGCCCCGGCTCAAAAAATAGCTTTCAAATTCGCTTTTAAGGGAGGCGTAACTATCGACACTACTTTCCGGATTAAAAAAATAATAGGTCTGATCCGCTGAAAGTCCTGGAGTAGCAGTGAACAAAAAGAGAGCGAGGAGTGACTTCAGGCGCATCGCTAATAGTGGTAACTCAAATGGCCAAAGAAAGATCTTCCCGCATTGGTGAAGTCCCCTGGATAACTTTGACTGGTTGCTGGATCGGTCGTCGAGGAATTGAACAGGTTATAGATCGTGAGACTCACATCAAATCCCTTGGCCAATTGCTCATGGTTTCTGATGCTGAAGTTGACCAATTCATAACCCGGAATAGAGGACAAGGGGAGTCCCGCAGAAGTCGTACTGCTACGATTGACCGAGCCGTTATAGAGCAGGTTCGCCCAGGTATTCCAATAGCGATTGACTTGCCAATTGCCAATCAGATTCACTCGGTTTCTTGGGACATAAGGCGACAATCCATTGAGATCAAAGGATCCCAAGAACGTGCGATGTACAGCATCTGCGAACATTAATATGGGAGAGTCGGACAAGAAGGCATTCTGATTGACATAATTAACCAGGAGGTAACTGCCATGGTAATCCCCATGAAAATCATAGCGTCCCTCGAACTCGACACCTTGCGTGAAAAGATCGCCCTGGTTGATGACATGCTTGATCAAATAGACGTTTGAACCTGTATCTGCAACGGTCGTGGATATCCCGATCATGTCCGAGATCATGGTTCTAAAGTAGGTGGCTTCAAGCCGCAGGTTGGGGGTGGGCTTGCCGATAATGCCGGCTTCCAGGGTTTTCGATGTTTCCGGTTGCAAATAGGGGTTTCCCTGAACACGGGATGAGGTCGTGTTGTCCATTTCACCGGGAGTCGGAGCACGATAAGCAGTCCCGTATGAAATCTTTACACTGTAATCATCGATAAACTCCCAATTGAAGCCCGCTCTAGGATTATAAACGGCAGAAAAATCGCTATATTTATCAAACCGACCTCCAAGAGAAACATGGATGGTCCGGGTCACTTCCCATAAGTCTTGAAGGAAAACCCCAACTCGTGTTCGTGATACTCGAGGACCTTCGCTTGTCGATGATCCGCCACTGCTCTGATTGTTGTACGGATTCGCATAAATCTCACTCGCAAAGTTGAAACCAGCAATCAGGGTATTGTTGGTGAATAACCGATAATTAGCCGTGAGTTCGGTACCTGCACGCGTATTGTTGGAGCCTGAACTCCCATACTCATAAGGCAATAATAGGCTTTCTGGCTGCTCATAATTGACGCTTTGATTAAAAGCATCGTAAAAAACCTGAGTGGATAGTTTGAGGTCGCTGTTAACGTCAAAGTCGCGACTGAGGCGCAAGAAATAATTGGAAAAATGGGTGTTGTTGTAATAATCAACTACACCGTAGCCATCCATCAGGGGGTTCACCGTTTTATCAATAAAACGCCCATCGAGCTTAAACCCCAGGTAACTGGCATTCCATTCCAAATCGTAACGTTTTGTCCCTTCGCCTCGCGTAATCGGGGCAAGTGAAGTCTCGTTCCAGATTGAAAGATTATCTTCGTTAACATGGATCGGAGATCCGTCAGTATTACGAAAATTAAAATGAAACCCGGCGGCTCCTTGGTCGAACTTCTTGCCCGCTGAAAGTCGGACCTGCTCGGTATTGTAATTTCCAACACCTAAAGAGGATTCAACCCCATCCGTATCCTCAGGCGTCTGAGTAATGATGTTGATGACCGCCATCATGGCATTAGCACCGTAAAGTGCCGAGCTCGATCCACGAACAACTTCGATGCGCTTGATCGTGTCAACCGGCATATCATCGTAGGTCCAAGTGCTTCCAGGGTTGGCAAGATCCTGATCTAAGGGGTGACCATTCAAGAGCATTAAGACTTTCTCAGAGGCCGTCGTTCGTACCCCACGGATATCGTAGGATGTGACGCCTTGTCCCGTTTGAGTGACGCCAAGCCCCGGTACGATTCTGAGTGCATCGGTCAAGGTTCTTGCCCCCATGCGCTCAATATCCTTCTGCGTTAATATCGTGCTCGAAGCAATAGATTCACTGGTCTTTTCCTCGGTCCGAGAGGCCGTCATCACCGTGTCGCGCTCAGCATCCAAAAATCTGAACTCGCTTTCGAGTTCCGGATCCATGGCCTCTTCAGCAAAAAGAGGCGGCGACAGGCTGATAAATAAAACCCATGCCCACAATCGAAGTGCTCGACCGTCACCCTCAGAGCTGTAAAGCGCTTTTTTCACGAATTCATGGAGACGTGGTCTTATGAAGAACTTCAGCCACGCGGTGACTTTTATCCAACACCAAGGTGAGATCTGCGCGGTTGGGCATTTCATCGAGATTGTGTCGCGTGATCCGCTCCCAGTGCATCACAAACCGTCGAATGGCCGCATCATCCATGATGTGTGTGCCTGCCCCGTCTGGGGTTGAATCTAAAAGCTTTTTCTCCTGGAGAGATCTCCACTCGAGAACGCTTTCTAGATCTGGGACTTTGAGCATGATCAAACAATCCAACTGTCGAAATAGTTCAGCGTACGGTCCTTTTAAGGCTTCATTGGCATAACGCCGCCAGTGACCGTAAGGATCTTCATTCCTTTCCAGTTCATTCATGGGAACCAGTAATGCCGCGTCCCGTTCAGGTGTTGACCCCACGCAACCCCCTTCAAGAATGATGATATCGGGCGCCCCCCGCAACTGCTTCCATTCCGTCACGGGACGGCGGTCATCGATTGCCTTATTGAAGGAGGGGATAGAGGTCAGGGTGTGAACCGTCCCTTGACGGAGCTTTTGTAAAGTCGCTAAGCCCAGTGCAATATCGTGTGTTCCCGGAACACCTCGCGTGATGAAGAGAGGATGAATTTCCTTCGCCATGGCTTCGCGTTCCGAACGGGTCTTGTAAAGATCATCAATTGAAAAACCAACGACCTTTTTTCCATACACCTGCGTCAGGATTAAGACTAGAAAATCACAGAGCGTTGACTTTCCCGAACCTTGCGCGCCATTAACCCCCAATACTAGGGTCTCACCTTTGCGGTACCGCTCCATCACCCAAGCGGCGAGTGGAATATAGATAATGGCCAATTCAGTCGCTTTGGTGTTGGGAATCTGATGCTCACGCATCAATCCCAGAAACCTCGGCCGAACAGTCTCCCAGTGCCGTGCAAATAGGGCTTCACTGATCAGCTTGTCTGGCCAGAGCGCTCGTATGGCTTTACTAATCAACATAGTAGGATCTAGACAATCTTGTTGGGTGGAGTCTGTCCTTTCAGCCAGGCTTCAGCATTTTCAATAACCTTCATACCCATCGCTTCCCGAGTTTCCAAGGTTGCAGACCCTAGATGCGGGAGTAGCACCACATTATCGAGTGCCAGAAACTCTGGATCGAGGTGCGGCTCATTTTCATAGACATCAAGACCTGCGGCTCGGATGGTGCCGTGTTTCAAGGCTTCTATCAGAGCGTTTGAATCCACGACATCGCCGCGAGCCGTATTGATGAGAATCGCGGATGGCTTCATTAATTTAAGTCGTTCAGCATTCATAAGATGCCGATTTTCAGGACTACCAGGACAGTGAAGCGCCAC
>CAYFLM010000056.1:0-9174 GCA_964343925.1 uncultured Methylococcus sp. | reverse complement strand
GGGTTTTGAGTGAGCATCACAAGAAACCCATCCTGCTTACGGATGGTCACGAGCTTATTGAGGATCAGGTTCTCAAAGGCAGGGTCATCGAGAAGCTTCCAGAATTCATCCATGAAGATTGGGATCCTTCGCCCATCGATAAGCTTTTCAATTCGATGAAAGAGATAGAGGATCGTTGGGGTCCGAGTCTCAGGGTTATCCAGAAACTCCGTCACATCAAACCCAAGAATTGGAACGTCCTCATCAATCTGGAGCGTGTCATCGGCATTGTCGAAGAGCCACCCTAAAGCCCCTCCCTGACACCAACGAGCCAGCCGCATCGAGATGCCATGTTCTTGAGTGGGGTTGAGGAACTGTAAGATCGCACTCAACCTTCGCAGAGATTTTTCTGCACCCATAACACCGAGTACTGCTTCATGAATCTCCTTCTCTTCTCGGGGTGTGAGAGGGAAGCCTGGGTGCTGAACCAATTGCTTGATGAGGCTTTCCAGGAAGGAAAGATTTCGAGGGGTTGGATCCAGCTGAAAGGGATTGAAGCCCGAAGGGACACCGTTCTTAATGGGGAGATAGGTGCCTCCCATGGCTCTAACCCCAATACTCGCACCAAGGTCCTTATCAAAGAGGACACAAGAGAGGCGCTTCCCTTTCTGAGGCTCATTAAATTTTTGGAGTTGCGCGAGCAGCATCATTTCAAGGACCGTCTTTCCGGTCCCGGACTTTCCGATAATGATCGTATTCGCCAGCACCTTGTGATCCGTATCCACCTGAGCCTCTCGGCGGTCTTCGGTCGTGACCTGATGGAAGTTGAAGTAGTAGGGGGAGCCAGATGAGGTTTTAAACATCGTGACCGCAGGACCCCATGGATTTCGATGGATGTGGCCTGAGGGAAAGTTATGGAGGGAAGAAAAACCTGCAAAATTGCGGCTGGTAATGTCCCCGACTCTCACTCGATATTTAAAGTTTCCAGGAAGGATCGACCAGAATGCTCCAGCGGATCCTAGGTCTTCTTTAATCCATTTCATCCCTGCATCTGCGAGGACGGTCCCCGTCTTAGCGACGGCTTCTCCCAAAGACTTTGGATCTTCTGTTCGAAGCATGAGCGCGAGGCTGTGAGCGCCCAAAACATAGCGATTGGACATGACATCGTCCATGGCCTCACTGAGTTCTTCAATCTGGCTTAGAGCGAGATCCCCCGCATTCACCATCCGCCCTTCCTGACGCTTAAGACGGCTTAAGGCTGTGGGCTTACTTAAAAAGCTAAAGCTCTGCGAGAGGACAAACCCAAAAGGTAGACTTAGGAGATCATCGAGGAGCCCCGGAAAGGTGACGGCGGGGTACTCGAGAATCGTAAGAGCATGGCCATAAAGATCCCTGAGGCCTGTACTCGAAATGCGCCCGGCAGAATTAAAGAAGAAACGGCTATGACTGAGCGTGTCTCGAATAGGACCTCTCGGAAGAGACACCGTCTTCCATTCCCCATCCATGAGATAGGCCAGGAACTCCAAGACTTCCGAAGCCAAGATGCCTTTGTGGGTGGTGTAGGTTCCCAAGATTTTGGGTTCGTAACGATTAAGTGCGTCGAGCGTCTGCACCATGAGATCTTCCACGATCCCGATATCTTCCTTGAGATCGTGCTCCAAAGACTCCTGCTTTTGAAGCCTCTTAAAGATCGGCTGCTCAGCCCTCGGACGTCGATAGAGAATCGATACAAAGAGCTCATTCACGAGCGTTTGTTCAGATTCCAGCATGGCGCGGTATTTCTGGTTGAGATGGGCTTCAAAGGAACCATCATTAAAGTCTCCTTCGGGGTAATCACCTAAAGGCCTTCTAACAACATGAGACCAGACCGCTACGTTTTCTGAAGCGATTGAACGAAGGTATTGGCAAAAGGAGTCATGCCAGGTGTTCTGGGTCCCTTCATCAGCACTTTCGTGCGCTGCGCCCTGGAGCTTCAGGACGAAGAGGAGATGCTCCGAATCGAGCCGAATGATGTTCCGTGTGAGATGAGATTCATAAGGGATAAATTCTGATGCTGAAATATCCCGTTCAACCGGTTTCAAGATGGCTGCCATACCACCTCCCTAACGCCTAAGACGATGCGGTGACACGGGAGCCACGGATGCTACCCTCCCCCAGATCTCAATATTCCGCCGCTTTGCGATCGTCTGTAGCCAAACCCAGAGACAACTAAAGATGCCAGGGTCTTGAGCACTCAGAATAACGAGAATGCCGTGGATGGGTAAGGCGAAGAGGAGATAAAGGGGGTTATTGGTGAGAAGAAAGAGAAGGACGATCAATACACCTTCTATCACCAGAGCGCCGTAAGGGACACCGAGGGCAGAGGCGGGACGGGTGAGTCCTACAAAAAGAGGATCTCGATAGAGGGGTTCAGGGTGATGCATGGTGGGTTTCCTCTTAATCCTTCAGGAAACCGCAGAAGAGATCCAGGTGACAAAGCTCGTCGATCCAAAGATCAACACAATGCCGAGAACAATTTTGATGGCCCAATCGATCGGCATCCGCCCTGCCATCGCTGCAATCCCACAAGCAACCACCGCTAAGGCGGCCATGGTTTTTGCAAAAGGACCCGTGAGGTCCGTCAAAATCTGCTGCCCAACGGAATCCCAAGGAGCAGCCAAGGCTATGTCAGGGATCGTCGATACGATCACCGTAAGGATGGAGATGAAAAGTTTCATGCGCGAAGGTCCTCATCGTGCGTGGTCGAAATAAGGGATAGAGTGCAAAGTTCATGAGCGTCACCGTTTATGCGTAGCTACCCTCCTCTTCGTAATTGACCTCAATTGCGATGAGCACTGGGGTCTTGGGGAGTTTTTTAAGGAAGGTCCACGCGGTATCGAGACTTCTAAAGTCCCAAAAGCCTCTCCTAATGGCGTTAAAGCGAAGCTTCACTTCCGTTTCTTTCCAGATGAGCTTGGCGTAGACATAAAAATGGCCATCGGCCTCACACGCAATGGAGATGCGCTCAACGGCATTGTTTCTGAGGGCATCGGCAAGGCCTGCACTTGTAATCGCATTGGCTTCACTCACTTCCTGATAATGGATTCTCATAGTGACTCTCTTAGTAGACGAGCTCTGAGGCTCGATCGGCTTCAAACACACCCAAGGAAGGTTTCTCCTCTAACTTCGTCTCCTCTTTCGGAGTCGAAAGCTTTGAAGGCTCTTCCTTCTTGGGGGCAACAGCCGGGTCTTTCGGTGCCCCACTCACCTTGATGTGAGTTCCAGGCATCGGTAGATCCGGGAGCGGTGGCAGAACAGAAGTCGATACCGATGCCAATGACGGTTCATTGGCAGCCAAACTCCATTCAGACCACACGGCTGAAGCCATTATAAGAGACGCGAAAATAAATCTAGGATTCATTGAAATCACTCTGAACCACTCGTTCACAATTACAGACTATCACGTTTTGTGTTTTGTGAATACGCGTTCTGCTTTCTGATAAATAAAAGCTGATCTTACTACCGACACTTAAGGAGGATTCATCCCGACACTTAATGCCCGTCAATTACGCATAAACGGTGACGCAGGAGGGTCAAAATCGCCCTATTGCCACGCATAAGCGGTGACGCAAACGAAGAATCTATCTGAAAAGGCAGCGAGGCCGATAAGAAACCGAGTCCCCTGGGGCGGCGAAGAGCCTGCTGTTTAGGGAGGAGAAATTAAACGCGAGCGAAACGTTGCCTAAGCTGACTCAGATCGTGAAGATGATTTTCTCGCGTCTTAACGATAGGCTTTTGATCACCCTGAAGGGTTTTTTGAATAAGTTTGAACGTCTCTAGGCTCAGAGCCTCAAGTTGACGAAGGGTTGAACGTTCGGACGCTTTTTTTCGTTCCTTACGGAGCCTTTTCCCCAACCCCATCAGTTCAAAAAACCTAAGCGATATCGTTCGGATGGCAGCAACCCCCCGATAGGGTCCATCCTCCCGCTTCTGACAACGTTTCTGAATTCTTATAAAGCCTATTTCAACCAGATCTTGCATCGCACGCTCAAGACGGCGAATGCCTAGCCCCGTCATTCGAGCGAGCTCTTGATCCGTGTAAGCTCTGAATTGGCCCCCTTTCATCGGTATTCCTACACGAAGGGTTGCAAGGTCCACACGATGAACGAGACAAGATAGCAAAATCCCCAAGGCCTCCCGCCTCTCACTTCGCTTTTGTCTAGGGCCTTTCAGCAAGCTATCCCAGAATCCTCCCATACAGTCTCCGATTCTAGATCTCACCTCTTCGAGGATCTTAGGATGACGGTGCTCAGGGGGGACGAACCTTCGGAAATGCGAAGGATCATGCCCACAGCGATTTCCACCCGTTGGATACAGGAATTCACGCATAAACGGTGACGCTTTGAGATTAGTTAGGCGCTTTCGCCGAGATTCGACGCGCCCACGCCTCCATGACACGAGGGACATATTCGGTTTTGGTACTCTCGGGAAGCTTAAGCTTACTAATATCTACAGGTATCCCACCGTAGGCTCTGACCGCTTTGACGACAGCCGTATCTCCAGCGTTATAGGCGGCTATAGCCAACCGCCAATCTTTGTGGAGATAGGCACTCGATGCGAGCTCCCATCCGGAAACATAAACGGCATAACATTCCGACCAAAGAAGCGATTCAGGATTAACCCCAAACTTTTGTTGAAGGTCTATGGCAGTCCGACTGTTATGCTGCATCACACCGAGATCAAAAGTCCCATTCCGATTACGGTGCTTGATGCCTGCCTTTCCACCCTCAACGTCATGGACGGCGTCCAGAAGTTCAACCGGTACTCCCCATGTTTTAGACGTGTGCTCCACACACTGACGATCAAGAGGTTCGCACTGCCCTTCTCCGAATAGCACGAAAAAAAAGACCAGCATTCTCCATTTCATCAGAAATATCCCCTCATGGTCACTCGAGCTTCTTCGGTTATGAGATCTCGAACAAACCCGTGAACCAATAGAAATTTGGCCGCCCCGAGATCACTGAACCATGCGGGCGCTCCTCTCTCATAGACGAGAACCTCAAATCCCTCACATTTGAGAATCAGGAAAAATCCACCCGGGCGATCGCCTCCTACCGCAGGGATCATAGATGGCTCAATGGATGAGCCGTCAGGTCTGCCATTAAAGAACCGGGGAATATCGGATATTTCAGTTGGGATCGTAGGGACCATCGTTCTTCCTCATACAAAAAAACTTTCGATGCCGATGTGCACGAGGCACATCGACCGTGACGGCCACACTAAGGAACGTGACCCACACACGTCTAATCGTTATTTCAATGAGTAGAACTTATGTTTTTTTTATATTTCCAGAGAACGATCTGATTTTTCTCGATTTCTTGAGCTTGCCATCGGGGAAAGCCTCTCTATAAATTTCCAAAACGCCCCAAGCTCCTGCCGATTTGGCTCTGAAATATAAGAGAGCGGCTCACGGGCGTGATCTACTTTTCTCTCTCCATCCGCTCTTCCATCTGGGCCAGTAAGATCTCTCTCCCGTCGCAGACGGTGATGGGTTTCTGGAAATCGTCCCAAACGATCGCATGAAACTCTTTGCAGTAGGCCTTGAGGTGGCTGTCTGAAACGTACCATCTCGCTGCTGGACACGTCTCGCAAGCGATCGTCGGGCTGGGCCGCTCGTATTCCTCGAGCATTGCCAAAACAGGACTGATATAAAGCGGCATTTCGCCGACACGCTCTTCTTCCTTCCTCATTTTTTGGATACCTTTCATAGTGAGTTGGGGGACCATTGAATCGCCTCATACCCGTATCAAATGTACGAGCCATATTGATCCAGGCCGAAGCAACAAGGCCGTGTGTCTTTGCGCGGATAGCATCCCTTGCTTCATCTCGAACCCTCGGTGCTTCCTTCTGTGCACGATCATTCAATGTCTGATTGAGTCGAATATCACGATGTTTTTGGGATTGCCTCTGACTTCGTGATCGGTTTCTGGCTGTACGCGGCGTCGCAACGCAATCGATCCCTTCGTCCAAGAGCCTTGCTGCAAACGTTTCACGCCAAGCTTGTAAGTCCGATCTTCTGGGATTAAGACGATCGCCATTGAAGCCACGCATCTGAACCGTGAGATGAACATGCGGATGTTTCTCATCCGTGTGAAGTGCGAAGGCGTAGGCGTGGTTCCCAAAACTGTCTGCCGAAAATTGCCGTGCTGCCATTTTTAGGGCGTCAGGATCCGTTCCGGGCGGCATGGATAAAACGATCCGAACCGTATCTCTTCGATTGGATCTTGAGGGGTTACCGTCTTGAATCTCCTGCTCCCATTGAGACTTCAATGCTGTAATAGATACCGCATCCTCATAAATGGCCCCGTTTTGATCTTCAACCTCAATCTTGCCATTTCGACTGATATAGGAGAGGTGAGATCCAAGGTGTGAAGCTCCCTTGGTGAAGCCAGAAATCTTGACCATGACTTCAGGAGACCCTTTCGCCACCCGAATGACTGTATCTCGTGCCCTATTGATGCGAATCGCTCGCGTGTTATTGCTCCTTCCGGAGCGAATCCCAGAGATGAGCGGATTTGAGAACTCATCTTCAATGAGACCCATCGTTGACTCCCCACGAGTGGTTGATCGCCTGAATCAGCTTTCTTAGAAGCTCAATATTTTCGCGAATCAGCCGTTCAACACCCGTCAGCCCCACTAACCACCCAAGGTCCATTTCATTTCGATTGAGCGCCCGTGCGATCTGGTTGATATTCACGCCCATTGCACGTAGCTGGCGATTACTCTCATTTAGGAGTTTGAGCTCTGCCGTTGTCGAAACGGGCGGCTGAAAGACATGGCTTTGAACCAGCGACGCGATCCAGCGTGAGAGTGCCATGTCTTTAGATCCTGCTCGCTCAACCGCCAGATCAACAATGAACTGGGGGAGGGTTAATGTAATTCTCTTTCGATGGAGTCCTGCGGACGTCATGGGATGCTCGGTGTATAAGCTCTCCCCTCCATTCCCCTCAAACGCGCTCACCAGTAGCTGCCTAACTACATCGGACTCCGTGACCAAAGCCTCCTTGGCGGCCTTACGAATCTTGAGTTTGGTTTGGGTATCAATTCGGGCAATGACAGTTTCAGTCTTCATTTCGGATGACCTTGGATAGAGCCTTTTATCCACTGTATTACATTTGCTGCCTGTAGGCCTATCCTGCGTTAGGCATTTGGTTTGGTTTTAGGTGGTTGTTTTGTAACGGCTTGTTGTTGGATGTTGCAGATTATGCCGGTAGTTTTTTTGGTGTGATGGACTGTTACGGAATGTTGCGTGGATTTGGAGAGAAAAAGGGGGGATATATAAAAAAAACATAAGTTCTACTCATGCAAAAAACGATTAGTCGGCGCCCTGTTTCTTCTCCCAAAATGACGCCTCGTGACGTGTTGTCGTACTTCATCACACAACGTTACGCGCTGTTACAAGAACACCCCATCCACTTATCAACCGACTGCATGAGCCAAAAAATTCTCGAGATTCTGAAATCCCTTGCGACCTCAGCAGAGGATCGCCCTCCTTCCGCCCGGATCAAAGATTTCATCGTAGAAATCGAAACCGCCATGGCTGCAGGCGTTAAACAAGAAACCATCCTGAGAGTTCTGGATGAACAAGGCATCTCCATCTCAGCTTCCGCCTTCAGAGCCCTGCTCTATCGCGATAGAAAAAAAAGAAATGCGGCCGCCTTGGGCGCTCAGAGAGAAGTGAGGCACAGTGCGACACACATTAGAACTCCAGAGCCCCTCTCGGCGAATGGCCAAAAGCCTAGCTCACAACCCAAGCGCACTGACTTAACCTTCGAGGAAAAAGCGATCCTAGAAACCCTAGATCCTTCCCAGAAAATCGAATTCTTTAGGGCTCGGTACGCCCAAAACAAATTCACCCACAACCCAACCCCGGAACGCTTTCGGAAAGATGGAGATTAATCATGTCAGTTCATTTCGTATTACAAGGTAAAGGCGGCGTGGGTAAGTCCTTTGTGGCCTACCTCACCGCTCAATACGTCAAAGATCAGGGACGACTTGCTGGCTGCTTTGATATCGATCAGGAGAATGCGACCTTTGCTCAGTACGCAGGTCTTGATGTCAAACGCGTTGAGGTCATGGACGATTCCAGGATCATCGATCAACGCCAATTTGATCGGCTCTTATCAGAAATCCTCGAACGAGGCACTGAGGGCGACTTTATCGTGGATAGTGGAGCCAACACCTTCTCCCCTCTTCTCGCCTATCTCCTCGAAAACAACATTCTGGCTCTACTTGAGGCTTCATCCATTGATGCGATCGTTCATACGATCGTTGGCGGAGGCGATCTGTTCGAAGATACCAAGAACGCGCTCGACTCCATCGTGAAAGCCCTCCCTCCCAGCGTTAAATTGGTGGTCTGGGAAAACGAACACTTTGGCCCCCTTATTTCTCCCAATGGAAAAGCATTTGATCCCAAGTGGAAAGAAGGTCCAACACTCACGGGAAGGATCACGCTCCAAAAAAGAAATCACCAAACCTTTGGTGTCGACATCCGTAATCTCCTCAAGAACCGACAAACCTTCGATGAAGCGCTAGCGTCTGCCCACATCCCTTTACTTGAACGTCAACGGGTCAAGATCGTGAGAGACGATGTCTATCTCCAGCTGGATCAGGTGGCCTTGTGGGGACTCTAAGCCCAAAAGATCGGGAGACACTCGCCGCGGAGGTCTTTATGAAAACGGGTATCCCCTTCTCAAAGGACGATCCCCTCTTTGCTCTTGTGGAGATTTTTAACACGGTAGGAATCACCCAAGAAAAGGCCCTTGGAAAAGCATGCAATGAAGCGCTGGATGCCCTAAAAGCCGCGGCACAGCACCTTGACTCGCGGGGGCAGGAATTTCAACTCGTCACCGACACGTACCTTCAAAATCGTCTTGAGGCCGCAAACGCCACGTTGGAATTTGAGACTCAGCGGCTGACTCAGTCGATTCAGGAGCCCCTTTGCCACTTCAAAGAGGATCTTAAGATGCTGCTTTTGAACGATATAAAAAGCACCCTCGAAGAGAGTTATAAGAACCCTCTCGTTAAGGCCGAAGACGTCTTTCCCGAACACTCCTGGATTGATAGTCTTTGGACTCTGACCGCCTGCCTTGCGATCGGTTTTCTCTTGGGATTTATTTATTTCAATGGAACCATTCGAGGGCCTTTGCTCTCACA
>CAYFLM010000055.1:2254-9208 GCA_964343925.1 uncultured Methylococcus sp. | reverse complement strand
CTACACCCGCATTTTTTACAATTATCCTGTAAAACATAAAGTTAGGCAATGCTAGAGCCTCTTCTCAAGGCCTGTTTTCGAGTCTCCCTATTGGCTTTCCGCCAGCCTGAAGTAAGTTCAGCGCATTTCGATCTAGCTTCCAACTTTGCGTCTCTTCGAGCGCTTTGAGGATAAGACGTTCCTCCTCGCCTCTAGTGCCTTCACAAAACATACGCGTGCTTGCGAGCCCCTTGAAACTGATTTGGGCTTTGTTAATCTCGTAATCTCCCATCATTCGGTTGCATCCAGACGAGCCACTTATTCGACCCGACTCTGAGAACTCAAGATAAGCCGAATTTGCCTCAATTTCATGCCCCTGAACCTCCTTCCAGAACCAGCGGTGACCGATCAGTCCATCGCTCCCCGCCAGCACGGGCTCGCTGAGACAAAAAGATAATAAGACCCACAAACTCCATTTGCAGGGCAAATGGTTGTCACAGATGCTTGCATTCATTAAATCTCACGTCTTCGATTCAGACGTTTCTTTAAGATTAGTCGCCATAATCCCAGCAAAAGCCGCAAGGAAGGCGTTGGTCAAAACCCAAAAGGGAATGGTGGCCAGGCCCGAAAACCTCGCTCCCGTGATGACCGCCCAAAGCATAGCAATCAAAGCCGTCAATATCGTACTGACCCCACCCACCAGTCCCCCGTGGATAAATCCATGGTGGCCTGCCTTACGTGCGGCCATGTAACCCGGTAATAAGCAGGTCGTAATTCCGAGCGCTTGGTTCAATAAATAGAGGGCAGCCTGATTATCGGAGTTGGCTGCACTCTCTCCCACTAACCAGGGCAAAACACCAACATGGATACCGTACAGCAGTAGGTAAAGACCAATCCCCTGAACCAGCGCTGATCTTTCAATTATCATTTCGCTCTCCTTAGATCCGATGAACAGCCGCAATAGACGGTCAATCCAATATGCCCTAGGACCCCTCCGGTGAAATTTCGTTCACCTCGCATAAAGGGAGTTGACGGAAGGATTAGTGCTTCGGCAAGATCAGAGGATATTTGAATCCAATGCCTAGTCTTAAATCCCATGTCTCATTTGATTGCGCGTTTGGCGCGCGCCTCTGCCCTTCGCCCATGGCGTGTGCTCGCTCTGGCCCTGATCTTTTCGCTGCTTGCCCTTCTGGCAGCAAGCCACCTTCCGGTCTACACCTCGAGGCAAGCGCTGTTACCGCAAGACACGGAGGTTGCCCACCGATTCAATAGATTCCTGGAAAAATTCGGTGCGGCATCTGATTTGATGATTGCTATCGAAAATGCTCCACGCGAAGACATGGAAGCATTTGCCACAGAACTCGCTATTAGACTTAGGGAAGAACCTGAGATTGCTCAGGTCACCGAACGACTTGAGACGAAATTCTTCCTGGAACACGCCTACCTCCTCATTCCTCAAGATCAATTTGACTCGCTCGAACATCAGCTACTGAGCACGAAACCGAATTCATCGGTTTCCTTGGACCAGATCCTGAAGGCGCTCAGCGCAACAACAGATCTGGGATCTTTACCCCAAAACATGGATATTAAATCCGCCCAGAAAGGCGTGAGAGCACTAAACGCCTTTTTGTCCGAGTGGAAGCGTTGGCTCGAAAGCATCCCCAAACCACAATCTTTGGATTGGCACAACATGGCGAGTTCCGTAGGGGCGGAATCTCTAGCCGACGGTTTTTTTCTTTCAAAAAACGGCAAGATGCTGGTGGTCTTTGTACACGCCAGAAATCATTCGAGTGATTTTGGCGTGCTGCAGCCGTTCAATGAAAAGGTCAGAGCGGTCACTGAAGTACTCAAGAGCGAATTCAAAGCCCGGGGCCGAACTGAACCCGTCGTCGGCTTTACGGGTCTTCCTGCCATAGAGTATGAGGAATACATTGATATCGAGAAGGATATTCGTCTGGTTATCTGGACGGCGGGCCTTCTTATTGCGAGCTTAATTCTGCTTGTAGTTCGAAGCCCCAGATGGGCGCTTGCGATCTTTATTCCCATGGGTTTGGGCGCACTCTGGAGTCTTGCTTTTGCCTATTTCGCTATTGGTCACCTGACTATTATCACGTCCAGTTTCCTGGCCATTCTGTTTGGTCTTGGAGCCGACTATGGGATCTTTTCTTCCTCTCAGATAGCCGAAGAGCGAGAACAGGACATCCCTCTTGTGGACGCCATCTCAAAGGGCATGCAAAACTCCTTTCCAGCCTTGATGACTGCGGGAGGTGCTTCACTACTCGTTTTTGGTGCGCTGGCTAGCGTCGAGTTTCCGGGCTTTTCAGAACTTGGCGTTGTTGCAGGCGGCGGGGTTCTGCTTATCTTGATTAGCACGTGGGTTATCCAGCCAGCCATCTATGTGCTTATACCCCCAAAAAATCGGGCATCAAAGCGCGCCCCGAGTCGAACTAGGACCCTTCAGGGGAAGTTTCCGAATTGGCTGGCTACTGCCCTAATTCTCGTGGCACTGAGCACTGCGGCGCTGGGTTTCAAATACGGGGGCAAACTGTCATTCGACTACGATGTTCTTGCTCTGCTTCCGAAAAACTCGAAAGCCGCGGAATATCAGAGGCGAATGGTCAAGGAGACCGACTATCAGTCTGAGGTTGTCATTTTTACCGCTCCCAATATGACCGAGGCCGGTCGTATCACCGATGAGGCTGCTCGGCTTGGAACAATTGCAAAGGTCCAATCAATGGCAGGTCTTTTTCCGGAAAATGCACAGGAACGACTTGCACGAGCCCAAACCATTAGTCAGAAGATCATCAAAAGCCCCTTTCATGAGCGCCTTAATGCGCTTGATCGTTCAGGCGTCAGTCCGGCCAACATGGATTCAATTTCTAGTCTTCTAGAACGAGGACTTCAACGAATTGATGATGCGGAGGAGCAGGCCTTTTCATCTGGCCATTCAGATATCGTTAAGGACCTGGAAGTCACCAGAACGCGAATGGATGAAATTCTAACCATCATCCGCGCGCAACCCGATCAAGCCAGAGAGAGAACACAAGCCTTACTGAGCGCCGTCCTTACCGCGCTTCACCAAGGTTTAGACACGATGGCCTCATGGGCTCATCAGACGCCTTTAAAGCCATCCGACCTCCCCGCCTCGATTCACGATCGATTCATTGCAAAAGACGGGACTATCGCGGTCTATGCTTTTCCTGCAGAGAGTGTTTACAACCCAGACAACCTAGATCGTCTGGTGCACGATGTTTATTCGGTATCGCCCGAGGCGACGGGTTTCCCGACCACGCATCAGGTCTTTTCCAAAGCGGTTGTTTCAAGTTTCTCGAAAGGAACCTTGATGGCCGTAGGTCTTGTATTGGTCTGGTTGCTAGTTGTCCTGAGAAAACCCAAGAGTTTTATCTTGGCAGCTTTACCTTTGTTGATCGGTGGCGGATGGATGCTGGGTCTAATGGCGGTCTTTGGCCTGCACTACAACTACGCCAATATCATTGCACTACCCTTAGTAATTGCCTTGGCCGTGGATTATGGGGTGTGGTACAGCCATCGCTGGGGTGCTCTCGAAGGCCATAGCCCTCTTGAAATTACGCTGAATGCCGGAAAGGTCATTGCCCTTGCGGCTGGAACGGAATTTGCCGGATTAGGGGCCATCACCCTAGCAAGTTACCGGGGTGTTAGCTCGCTTGGCATTGATATCAGCCTTGGTCTGATTACCTGTCTGGCTTCCACATTCCTGATAGCGCCAGCGATCGGTCAGATGCTTGATCGAGGAAGAAATCGGGTTGAGCCCTCATAAAAAAGCCCCTCGAAAGGGGCTGAGTTAGGAGAGAACACAAAAATTAAGCGGCGACACTGAAGCTTGGAGGGCTTTCAAGGGATCCGGCATCCAGAAATCGCTGGCCAGCTTGTTCGAGATGAAGCAAGAGCTCCTTTTCATTGATGCCCAGAATCACGGCAATCGACTCAAGTGTCCAGGCAGGGGAACCGTTCCGAACCGAAAACTGGTCGGCTGGAGGTAGAACGCCCCGATTAATCAAATTGAGCGCTTTTTGGGCCGCTGGAGAGATCGGTAGCAATTCCGCCTCTTTTTTACGCTCGGGATTACGCTTGCGACAACCGCAGCTGGTCGAGGTACCGTTTCTGAGCGTAATGGCAGAGACCATACGTTCGCTGCCACAACTGCAGCGACAAGGGTAACGATAGTCGGCCCCAACTCGCTCAAGGCTACCTGTAATCACCCAATGGCCAATCTGTTGACCCACTTCCATTTTTTGTACTGTTCTTTTCACAAAGACCCCCATCAATCATCGCAAACCCAACCCCGGAACTTTCGGGGTCAACAGGTCATCACTTTCAAAAAATCTTAGCCTTAGGACCCCGCACTGACAAAGAACCTTTTGCGATATCCATATAACTTAGGATTCGGTGCGGATATCAGTGCTCAGCGTCAACTACCTTGAAATAAGCAAAATAGGGGCCAAGACAGTCCAGACCAAGGAGATACAAAATATATTGAGCAATAACATTGGGTTGAGAAAAAGCATCCGCCCACTTTCACCGATCTGAGTCTTGCCCCAACACGATGCACTCCGACAAATCACATACCGTTGAGGGAAATGACACAAAAATTTCATGTGTGCGGATTAGGATGTCGCCTCATTCATCAGGGCCTGAGCGCTGTCTAAACCCTTGGCACAAACCCTGCAGGTTCAGACCTGAAGAATGGTTGAGTCTGCCCGAATATCCAGAAGGCATCGAATAGAGGTGCCTCTGAGATGGTACTGAAACTGATCACTCCGCCCACTTTTGGGCAAGTCGTTTTAGTCTGGTGCCATATGGTCAGGTATCGAAACACTTGGAGGTTAGCCATGTATACCAACACCCCAATACCTAAGTTACGATCAAATGAATTCGAGGAACTGGTTGCTTTTTGTCGGAGCTTGACAGCACCTATCACTGCTCACGACCTTAAGGCTTTCGCTGCCATCTACCAGTGCCTCAAACATCGACTGTCTCCCGAGGAAAAGGAGGTCGCTGGCGATTTGATGCGTGACCTGAGCTTGAAGTGCTAGGAGTGAGGACGATGTGCAGAATTGCAATACAGGTTCAGGATGTTGCGGGGAACTGGCTCACCCTGCAGTACATTAACGCCAAAACGCGTCAATCCATTCAACATGCCGTACTCCAGGCACGACGGCTTCGGCCCAACAAAACGATTCGAGCGATTGATCCTGATAATGGCTTGGAACTTTCACAGGCTGCCATTGCGCACGTCCAAGTTTCGCTTTAGCCGCTTCCGCATCCAAAATCCAGAGCCAATAACCCCTGCTTCACGAGTTTAGGGACCTCGGCAAGAGGTCCTTGAGTGTGATTTAATTCACCTGTTGTCTATCAGACATCGAACTCAACTCATCTCCCAGCACAGTGAAGCCAATCATTTCTTTACCCCACCTTCTCCGCATTGTCCCTGTTTTTACTCTCATTCTAGGATTCGGCGTCCCTGTTTATGCCGATCCAACACCGATAGTGGTCTGCTACCCCGGTGGTCCTGTCAACGAATCCGATGCTAATAATGCGATGGGCGCGATGCTTAGAGTTGTTGAGCGAGTCGGCGAATGGCCCTCACAGAGTTTTTCTAGCCGCTTCACAGCCAGCCTTGACGAGTGCCGTAACCTTCTTGATACCCAGAACCCGAAGTTTGCCATTACTTCTTTAGGCTTATTCCTGGAGCAACAGAAAAAGCACAACCTTCTTCCATTGGTTCAACCCTTAATGAGAGGGTCAGCCACCGAAACGTATCGCTTGATTGCGAAACCCGGGCTCTACAAAGATCTCGAAGCATTAAAAGGCAAACGGGTTGGCGGTACGGTCTTTGAGGAAAGAGATTTCATACGAAAAATCGTTTTTGCTGGCAAGATTGACCCAACTGTTTTTTTTGAACTGAAACCATCCCGTCAGGCCATCCGGGCTATTCGTTCACTGGATAAGGATGAGTTAGATGCCGTTCTTGTGAACGGGCAACAATATGGCGCACTGGACTCCCTGAACCTTCCAACACCTTTGGACGTGATCTATACGTCCAAGGAGATCCCCTTAATGGGGCTGGTTGCGGATGAAAAACTAACAACACCGGATGAAAGAGCACGATTCGCTAAGGCATTGACCGGAATGTGTTCTGATAATGAGGGCAAGAAGCTTTGCGAACTCTTTGGCGTAGAAGCCTTTAAACCTGCACCTGAGGGCGCTTTTCACTCGATGACATCCCTTTGGGGACAGACAAAGTAAGCACTTTATGGGCCGAATCCTTTATTTAGTGGCATGCCTTTTCGCTATTGGCGGCTGCTCCAACGAAAACCTAAAAAGGATCACCCTTGCCAGCGGTGCCTCCTGTCCAAAGGAAAATCCGACCAGTCTTTTAAATCCCGTCACGCAATTTAACGCTACCACGCCAACGGAGCGCCTTGAATGCTTGATGGACTTTTTGCGCCAGACTCAAGACAAAGAAATTCTAACCAGCCCCTTACCCAGCCTAACCGCTCTCCTTCTTGCAGAGCGATCTATCGATCCGCATCGCCGAGAATCAATCGCTGCAGAAGGTGTTCGTTTTGCTGAAAAAGCCCTTGAATACGGGCCAAAAAATGACGCGCGACTCCATTATTACCTCGCCGAAAATCTGGGACTTTCTGTGCGCGAGCATGTCACTGAAGCCGCTGCCAGCCTTCCGCGTCTCGAAAAAGAAATGCAATTCGCGGTTCAGCTGGATAAGAGCTATGACCAAGGAGGTCCCCTACGCCTGCTGGGTACGCTCTATCTCAAGGCTCCCCCTTGGCCTGCAGGCATCGGTGATGGTGACAAGGCACTGAGCCTCCTCAAGGAAGCCGCTACGACTTATCCCAACCATCCGCTTAATCATCTTTTTTATGCGCAGGCGCTTTTTGAAGTTGAAGAACAGGCTTCAGAAGCGCTTGCCAA
>CAYFLM010000055.1:0-2154 GCA_964343925.1 uncultured Methylococcus sp. | reverse complement strand
GGGTGATTTTGAGGGCGAAATGGTTTGGTGCACCATGATTTTGGCCCAAGCGGTTATCGTTCGCACCATCATCGGGAAACCCTACACACAGGGTGATCGCGCTGCGATCATCAAGCATTTTAGGGTTACTCAATCGGGGGAAGGTACATGGGGGATGCACCCTGAATCGCAGGGCTATGTATTTTTTACAACACTTGCCTACATCGCACTCCGCTTTCTGGAAGTGCCTCCAGAGGATCCGATGCTGGCAAAGGCCAGAACTTGGCTTCATCAACAACCTGACGGTGTGGAGGGTATTCCAACCTGGGGGAAATTCTGGCTCGCCATCATCGGTCTCTATGAATACGAAGGACTCAACGCCATTCCACCCGAACTCTTCCTGATGCCGGAATGGCTTCCATTTCATCCCTCCAAGTTCTACTGTCACACCCGACTGATTTATCTTGGAATTGGCTATATCTGTGGTCAGCGCTACGTAGCCAATCTACCTCGAGACTTGAAAGAAAGCCTGCGTGAAGAACTCTATACCAGACCCTACGCCTCTATCCCATTTTCGACGCTGAGGCACCGACTGGCTCCGGGTGATGTCTACGTTCCTATCACGCCACTCCTTAGAACCATATACGATGGGCTTTCGGTATTTGAACGCCACCATCCCAAGAAACTCAGAACTCGGGCACTCAAAACCTGTCTCGACCGCATCGTCTATGAGCAAAAGACCACCCGCCATCAAGGAATCTCCCCTGTTAATGGTCTCTTGAATACCTTGTCGATTTTTATTGCCGATCCCAAGCATCCTGAACTTGAGGCTAGCCTTGCAGGCGTTGAAGCCTGGCGATGGGAGGACGAGGAGGAAGGGCTCCGTTATGTGGGTGCTCGCTCGAATACTTGGGATACCGGATTTGTGCTCCAAGCGCTGCTCGAACAGCCAAAGCTAAGCCCAGAAGCCCAGACCGCCATTCAGAAAGCCCATCAATTTCTGGATGGTGCCCAGATGTGCGAAGAACTTCCAGACCATGAGCATTTTTGGCGCGATCCTGCCCTTGGAGGCTGGTGTTTCTCAAATGGCGAGCACCGCTGGCCAGTAAGTGACTGCACCGCAGAAGCACTCAGTGGTCTTCTGATGGCCTACGAGCACCCCGACTATCAGGGACCCAAACTTAATCCTGAAAGACTGAGAAGCGCTGTCGACTTCATTTTAAGCCGGCAAAATAAAGATGGCGGGTTCGGAACCTATGAGAGGCGGCGTGGTGGCCGTCTGCTCGAACTCATCAATCCGTCGGAGATGTTCGGCCAGTGTATGACGGAGCTATCCTATATCGAATGTACCGCCTCTTCTATTGCTGCCTTATGTCACTACCGCAAGCATCATGAAGATGCAGACAGCACCATTGACCGCTCGATTCAAAAAGCGTTGAAGCTATTAAAATCCAAACAACTTCCAGATGGCTCCTTTCCTGGATTTTGGGGAATCAACTATACCTACGCCATTTTCCACGTCGCTCGCGCGTTAAGAATGGCGGGCCTGGAACCCAATGATCCCATTTTGCAGAAAGCCGCCGAGTTCCTCAAAGCAAAACAACGTCCGGATGGGGGATGGTCGGAACATTACACAAGCTGTTTGGAGGAACGCTATATCGAACACCCCCAAACACAAACCGTAATGACGAGTTGGGCCCTCATGGCCCTGATGGACATCCTTCCTATCCAAGATGCAGCGATAACACGGGGTATAGAGTGGTTAATTACGCAACAAATGCCGGACGGCGGATGGCCGAGACAGGCCGTAAACGGTGTTTTCTTTGGTGCAGCCATGTTGGATTACCGGCTTTATCACACATACTTCCCAGTTTGGGCTCTTACACGATATACTGTTGCCAATAGTGAGACATAACTGTTGTAGTTCTGCTACAATTACCATATCAAATGAATGGGATCCTACTTTTGGAACTGTTCAGCAATCCATGCAGTGACCACATCTCTGAATTTCCTCATGGGTACACTAAATAAACCGATGCCAGTAGAAGCGATGAATCAGATTGATGTCGACGTTCTCGTTGCAGGAGGCGGTGTAACCGGCTCTGCTGCAGCCGCCGCTTTGGCACCCTTGGGTCTCAAAGTGCTGATTATCGAACCCAAAGCCTCACAGGGCCG
>CAYFLM010000054.1:0-9340 GCA_964343925.1 uncultured Methylococcus sp. | reverse complement strand
ACATCGCCCTTTCACGGCGACGACAGGGGTTCGAATCCCCTTGGGGACGCCATATCAGAAAAGGGCAGTTTTTTAGGTAGAGTCACTACTTGAAATACTGCCCTTTTTTATTGTTCACTTTAGTCCTTCGGGTTCCAAGATGCCTTCGCAGTGGCTTAAGGTTGCTTAGGCCTTAGTCCAATGAAGCGCGCAAGACCTTGGGATCTCAAGAGTCGTTTCAAACTATCACCAAGCAAAGACACACGTGCGAATCAGATTTTTCTTACTGTTGATGATCGTCACGACGGCTCAAGCGGATATGAGTACCATGACCCCACGTCCCATTGAACGATCCGGTTCTTGCCCGGTGAATTATGTGTCTAGTGGAAATTACTGCACGCCAACATCCGGTGCGAGGTTTGCGGTTACTAAAATAGGTTCCTGCCCCTCGAACTACGTAGCCAGCGGGAATTATTGTGTTGCCATGAACGGGGCAAAATATGTGGTCCCCAAGCTAGGAACTTGTCCGGCCGGTTGGGTGACCAGTTCAAACTACTGTATGGATTTTCGTAAGTAGACGAATTCAAAACTTCTGTAATTTGGGTCCGGAGAGGGGCTTGAGTAAAGAAAACCCCTGATCCAAGAGACACCTGATCGGATCGCAATCAGTGTCTCTTGTGATCCAGAAGTCTTTTAGTGAAGACTTAAAGATTGAAATCTGGCAGATACTGCTGAATGTGCGCGGTATAGGCGTCGCATACACAGCTTTCGTCTTTGCACTTATTCAGAACGTTTTTTTCCCAATCCTCGTCTCGAACGTTTTTATGAGAGACCTGGCTTTGCGTCGCATTCTCCAATCCATACACCTGTGCCTTTGCATCGAGGTCACTTAAAACAATTAAGGAAGGGCTTGAGCAAATGATCTTTTCAACGCTGCCCTTTGCCTTCTGGCAGGCGATGTGTGATTTCACATCCTTGTAGGATTGGTTCATTTCCTCGAGCTTTTCTACCGTAATCCGATCGGGTGGGCAGGCATTCGCTCCGAAGGAGATCAAAATGAAAAAGACCATCTGTTTTAAGCTGCGATAGCTCATGCGGGGCTCCTCTATTATCGAGTCAAGTGGGGGGGATTTACTGCGGGGTCAGCATAGCATCGAATAGCAGGATTCTAGATAGCGGCATAGCGTTAGTGGTCTTGCTGATTTTGCTGGCATGGGTTCTATTGAATGGCCCAAGAGTGGGGCCCACGTGTTGCGTGTTGAAGAATGCTAGGTGGGTCTGGTTGCTTGAATTAAAATCACAGTCTTTACCGTCGTTTGATTTCGATGGGCGGATGCGTTTTTTTACTTTTAAGGCTTAAGACGATGCTTCGATTTACGGTTTTATCGAGTTTACTGCTCACTGCCTCACTCACGGGTTGCGCTAATCGCGCCGAATTCATGAAGAAATTGTCCGACCCTAAGCCTCCTCCCGAGGCGAAATATCAATCCCTTAATTGCCAACAACTGGTGGGGGAGATGGAAGTACTTTCGGGGCAGGAAAAAAGAATCCAAGAAGCTAAAGCCAATAAACCCAATACCGACAATGACGCCGTTTTTTGGGTAACGAAGGGTGATGGTGGGGTTGAGGAAACTGAACTTAAGAATGTTCAAACCGAGCGCGCAGTCATTCTCAAGGTTTTTGAGGGAAAGCACTGCGTCCAGTAACTTAGGCTCCGTCCTCCGATTCAAGCAGGCGCTTGGCCTCCTCTAAAGCCTTTTTGGATGCCTCCGACACGATGGGATAGCTGAGTTTCATTTTTTTTAAGGTCCGCGTGATGATTTCCGCTACTAAGGTTCTTGAAACCCATTTGTGATCTGCGGGAATGATGTGCCAAGGGGCCCACTCGGTGTTCGTGGCATTGATGGCTTCTTCATAGACCCGCATGTAATCGTCCCAATAACGCCGCTCTTCAAGGTCGGCCATGGAGAATTTCCAATTCTTTTCCGGCTGATTGAGTCGGTCTAAAAACCGCCGTTTCTGTTCGTCCTTGGAAAGATGGAGGAAAAACTTGAGGATCACCGTGCCGTTTCTTGAGAGGTGATGTTCCAGGGCATTGATGTCGTGATAGCGCGCTTTCCAGAATGCCTTATCAAAAGTGTCGGTAGGTAGATTCTGTGCAACTAAAATTTCGGGGTGGACTTTCACGATAAGGACGTCTTCGTAATAGGATCGGTTGAAGATCCCCATACGACCCCTTTCGGGGAGTCGCCTCGTGTAGCGCCACAGAAAATTGTGGTCGATTTCTTCTTTAGAGGGTTGCTTGAAGGCATGGACTTCACAGCCTTGAGGATTGACCCCGGATAGCACATGTTTGATGGTGCCATCCTTGCCGGCGGCATCCATGGCCTGAAAGATGATCAGCAGCGAAAAACGATCGTCGGCATAGAGTTTCGCCTGGGCTTCCGCCAACTTTTTAAGGTCCTCCTTGAGGCTTTTTTCGGCCTTGATCCGACAAGCCTCTTCGTCACCGTTGAGCCCCCCGTGAGGCCAGCGCGTATCGAAATCCTTGAGTTTGATTTTCTTGTTGGTGGGAACCTTGACGGCTTTGATGGCTTTTTTATCGATCATTGCTCAACCTCGAAGTCCGAGTAGCCATCCTTTGAGCAAGCAATGATGGCGTCGATGTAATCGGGGAATCGAGTTAGGCTGTGGTCGCCCCCGGTAAGAATAGTCTGTTTGCCTCCCCGGTATTTGTGGACGGCCTCACGGTAGTCCAGCACTTCATCACCTGTTTCCGCCAGGAGCCAGAAATGCTTGGGGTATTTAATCGGTTCGACTTCGAGATGCTTGAGGGTCTCGATATGCCCTTGTGTCAGTTCAAAACTTTGACCGGTGTAAAGGTTTTGATGAAATCCCAGGTGCGGTGCAAGAATTCGGTAGGCGTAGGCTGCGGGATTGATGAGCACGGCCTTGAGTTGGTGCTTTTCTGAAAGATGGGTTGCATAGTAGCCGCCAAGGGAACTTCCGACCAGAAGAGGCGATGTACTGGCGTTTTGAATGGCGGTTTCAATCAACCCGATCGCTTCAGCAGGATCGGGGGGTAGCTGCTCACACCAGAGTTCGCTGGATAAGCCTTGCGCCTCCATTGTCTTGAGGAGTGCTTGTGCCTTTTCAGAACGGGGAGAGGAGCGAAAGCCGTGCAGGTAGATGATCATGGAAGATCCGATAAGCTTGGATTGACCGATTATAGTCAGATTTTAGTGCGGTTCTTGGGTTTGAAAAAAACCGGGAAAGGGACGATCATGATGGCTTAACCGAATTCAACGTATTAGCCACGAGGAGTGGACCATGAAAGGCGATAAAAAAATCATCAAGCACCTCAATAAGGTGCTGTCTAATGAACTGGCGGCGATCAATCAGTATTTTCTGCATGCCCGGATGTTCAAGAATTGGGGTCTTCATAAGCTTAATGAAAAGGTTTATCACGAATCCATTGATGAAATGAAGCATGCGGACAAGCTGATTGAACGGATTCTTTTTCTTGAGGGGCTACCCAATCTTCAGGATCTAGGAAGACTTCGCATCGGGGAGCACACCCAGGAGATGTTGCAGTGCGATCTCGACCTTGAAATGGATGCGATTCCCGCACTGAGGGAAGCTATTTCAGATTGTGAGTCGGTTGGGGACTATGTGAGCCGAGAACTCTTCGAAGAGATTCTGGAGAGCGAGGAAGAACATGTGGATTGGCTTGAAACCCAACTCGAACTCATTGAAAAGGTAGGGCTTCAGAACTACCAGCAATCGATGATCTAGGATGGACAGATTCGAATGAGAGGGTCGGATTAGGCGGCCATCTCATTCGAACGATCAAGCCCTGTCGACTGCAGGGTGTCACGAATGACTTGACGAGTGGCCAAGGCGCACTTTCCGCATTGGGTGCAAGCGCCCAATTCTTTTCTTACCCCTCGAAGATTGCAGACCCCTTTTTCACGGACGGTCTTTCGGACTTCGTGGTCGGTAACGCCGTTGCAGATGCAAAGATACATAGAAAAAAGCTCTTTTTCAGTGTCGTTGGGGAAAGCATAGTCTAAACGAGAATTATTATCAACAGCAATTGATTCCTTTTATTACTGTTGCCCTCGTCGCTACTATCTCGACTGAAGCTTCTCCGTCAAACCGGTATAATCGGATGTTTTCTCCCTTTGCGTTAAGGGCGAACCTTCAACCGGATTCTAGGACCATGAAAGAGATCACCTATACACTGCGTGAAAAAGACCTGACGGCTTTTAATGAGCACCAGCTCAAAAAAATGGAGAGCGTTCAAAAATCGCTCCGCCGGCATCAGGCCACGATTCCAGGAATGTTGGTGTTGATTGCGGCGGTGAGCTGGTTCTACATGCAGGATAGTTTGACTGCGATGTGGCTGGGCCTCAGTGGCCTCGCATGGGGCATGGTGGTCCCTTTGTATCTCCGTTGGAGCATGCGCCGCAAAATGACGCGCTTTTATACCCAGGAAGATAAGGAAAAAATCCTCGGTGAATATACTCTCCGTTGTGCGCCGAATGATCTGGTTGAGATCAGCGCGAGCGGTGAAGAGTCACGCATTAAGTGGAAAGACATTCTCCGGATTGAAGCAGGGAAGGGCTATGCCTTTATTTTCGTATCGCTCCATTCGGCTGTGATTATTCCCAGTAAGACGGTGACGTCCGGCAATATCCGGGAGTTCTATGACGAGGCTGAAAGACTGATTCAGCAAGCTGAATAACCCAAGCGGAACAGTCCTCATGATCAGCGCCCGTTCTCTCGCCCTAAGGCGTGGGCTTAAACTACTGTTTGACGATGCCTCGTTTACCCTGCATCGGGGAGAGCGGATCGGTATTACCGGTCAAAATGGTGCGGGTAAATCCAGTTTTTTCGAGCTCATTTTAGGACGTCTTCAGCCTGAACAAGGCTCGTTTGACATGTCAGCCGGGCTCGAGATTGCCCATGTGGCTCAGGAAACCCCGGCCTCGGACCGAAGTGCCCTCGATTATGTGCTCGATGGAGACCGAGAGCTCAGAGAGCTCGAAGCCACCATCACTCAAGTCGAAACGACCGGCGATGGACTTCGGCTTGCAGAACTCTACGGTCATCTCGAAGAGATAGGGGGTTACGAAGCCCCGGCGCGAGCTGCAAAACTTCTGCATGGCTTGGGTTTTGCGCCTGGAAGCGAACTCCATTCGGTCTCTGAATTTTCAGGGGGTTGGCGGGTGCGACTCAATGTGGCTCAGGCGCTCATGTGTCGCTCCGATGTGCTCCTGCTCGACGAACCGACCAACCATCTTGATCTCGATGCCGTCATCTGGCTTCAGGATTGGCTTCAAGGTTATACCGGAACCTTGCTTTTGGTTTCTCATGACCGCGACTTTCTGGATGACCTGGTGACACATGTCCTCAATATTGAGCGGGGTAAAGTGAGTCTCCATACGGGGAACTACAGTGATTTCGAACGCCGCCGCGCCGAGATGCTCTCACAACAGCAGTCCTCATTTGAACGTCAGCAAAGAGAGCTCAAACGCGTTCAGGGATTTATTGACCGATTTAGAGCTCAGGCGACCAAGGCCCGACAGGTTCAAAGTCGCATCAAGGCCTTGGGTCGGATGGAGCTCATCGCACAAGCCCAAGCGGATTCCAATCTGGAATTTGGTTTCTATCCACCCCTCAAGGCACCGACGCCGCTCCTTAAGCTCGACGAAGTGACCGTCGGTTATGGTGATCGGGTAATTATTGAAAAAGCGCTGATTACCATCAATCCCGGTGATCGTATTGGGCTTCTCGGTCCGAATGGTGCCGGTAAATCGACATTCATCAAATTATTGGCAGGCGTGCTTGAAGGCCGCTCGGGTGAACGCATCGATGCCCAGGACCTCAAAATGGGCTATTTTGCCCAGCATCAGCTCGAGCAGCTGATTCCAGATGAAAGTCCTCTCCAACATCTAAAGCGGCTCGACCCCCGTGCTTACGAGCGTGATCTTCGTAATTATCTCGGAGGCTTTGGTTTTCGGGGAGAGCAGGCGCTTGACCCGGTGGGACCCTTTTCAGGGGGAGAGAAATCCAGGCTTGCGTTGGCGCTGCTGATTTATCAAAGGCCCAATCTGATATTGCTGGATGAGCCCACTAACCATCTGGATCTTGCGACCCGCGACCAACTGGCTCTGGCCCTTCAGGATTATGAGGGGGCATTGGTTTTGGTTTCCCATGACCGCTACCTTCTTAGAACGGTAGCCGATGATTTCTGGCTGGTTTCAGATGGTAAGGCGCTGCCTTTTGAGGGAGATCTGGACGCTTATCGGACTTGGCTTAATACCCGAAAGGCCACCGAGGCGTCGGCACGAAAATCCGGTATTCAGCCCCCCAAATCTGAACCGCAAAAGACCCCATCCAAGAAGTCATTGAAACCCCTGGAAACAGCCGTACAACAGGCGGAATCTTCGATGACCCGTCTCTTGAGGTCGCAACAGGAGCTTGAGTCCTTGCTCGCGGACATGGCGCTCTACGAACCTGGAAAGGAAGCCGACCTTAAAAGTCTTTTGGCGCAAAAACAAAAAAACGATGCGGAGCTTCAACATGCGGAGTCCCATTGGCTTGAGGCCAGTGAAGCCCTGGATCGGGCTGTTCAATCTCAAGATCTGGCATGAAGGCCTTATTGTCCCTATTCATGAACGTCCTTTTGTTTAAGAAGGGACCTCAGGATGTGCCGCATTCGAGTCTGCTATTGGGCATTCTGATGGGCCTGGACCTCGTGCTTTCGACCCTGGTGGGCTCGATGGATCTTGGCCTGATCCCCTCCGTGATCCAGGCATCTCTCTCACTCGGCCTGATGGGATTGTTCTTATCCTTTACGCTCAAACTTTCAGGAAAACCAGAACGTTTCTTAAAAACGTTCACCACGACCACCGGCGTTGATCTTCTGATGACGGTGCTGGGCTTGATGGTCTTGCTTTTGGGGGAAGGGCTGGCTGATCTTCTAGGCTGGGCCTTATTGTTGCTCATGGCCTGGCAGATGGCGGTTTTGGCGCATATCCTAAGGGAGGCCCTTTCAACGCGGCTCCTACCCGCGGTTGGGCTCTCCCTTTCCTATACCGTCCTGGCCTATCGCGTTATGATGATGTGGGTTCCGCTCCCCGCCGCCTGAAGGAGGTTTAGATGGGATACAAACACATTTTGGTTGCCGTCGATTTTTCCCGCTCATGTCTCAAGGCTGCGCGTAGGGCCAAAGAGCTGGCGCAGCAATACGAAGCGACTCTGGATCTGGTGCATGCGGTTGAATATCTCCCGCAGGTGGATTCGAGCTTTGGAGGGATTTCTCCTTTCGATATCGACTTGACCCAGCAACTGGTCGAGACCGCTCGAAAACGAGTGGCCGAAATGGCAAAGAAACTGGCGATTGATGAAGCGCGTCAATGGGTCGAAGTGGGAAGCCCCAGAGCCGAAATCCTCCGGGTAGCCGAGGAGATGAAGGCGGATCTGATCGTGGTGGGCTCTCATGGCCGCCATGGGATTGCCTTACTCCTGGGTTCCACCGCCTCGAGCGTGATCCATCACGCACAGTGCGACGTTCTGGCGGTTCGGTTGAAGGACGTCGACTAGGCTTTAGGGCGACTTCTGGGCTTTGGCGGCTTCATACACGGGCTTCAGCTGCTCAGCCTCCATCCGCATCGCATTGATTCTTGAGCCTGGATCCGGATGAGTGCTCAACCATCCGGGCGTTCTGCTGTTTGAATACTGGGCCATTTTCTCCCAAAGGCTTACGGCCGCTTCTGGGTTGAACCCGGCTTCGGCCGAGAGTCGAAGACCCACCTGATCGGCTTCTGTTTCTGCTTCACGGCTATTAGGGAGTTCCAACCCGAGTTGTGCAGCACTGCTCGCTAGGGTGCCCATTCCTGGCACACCAAATCCCAATGCACTTGCGGTAATGAGGCCGATGGAGATCCCTGCATTTTGCATTTGAGCACGGGACATCTTTTCTGCCTGATGGGAAAGCAGGGCATGAGCAATCTCGTGCCCCAGAACCACAGCCAGTTCATCGTCAGTGGGCTGAATGGTCTTTAGAAGACCGGTGTAAACCGCGATCTTTCCACCCGCCATACACCAGGCATTGATTTCATCGCTTTTGAGTACGTGGACATCCCAGCTCCAGTAGCTGGTTTGAGGCCTGAGCTGAATCGCTCTTTGAATGACGGCTTCCGCAATGTGCTTGACCCGCTGAACCTCCTGCGGATCTTCATCAAGACGTTTTTGGCTTTGAGCCTCTCCCAGGAGTGCTTGATAGGCGGAAGCTGAGGTTCTGGCCGCATCGCCATCACTCACCGTCATGGCCTGACTGCGCCCCGTAATCGGATTGGTGACACAGGCCGTAAGGCTCGATAGGAGTGTCAGCAGAGCGAGCGTCTTAAAAGGGTACAATCTGGATGGCATGGTCAGTATTTTGCTCGAATGGCCAAGTTGAATTTAATGAAAATGATACCAAGGATCCATATGGCATCGCGCGGCAACTTCAAGGGAAGCGAACAGGGCATTCATCCCGAGCATGTGAGAGGTGTGCGTAATGTGGCCCTGTTCGAGGCTTCCAAGGGACTGATCATCCTCCTCGCAGGATTTGGTTTGCTGACGCTCATACACGCCGATGTTCAGGCGGTTGCAGAGGCCCTGGTTCAAGAGTTTCATCTCAATCCCGCTCGCCGCTACCCCAAGATTTTTCTGGATCTTGCAGGCCATATTACCGATCAAAAGCTCTGGATGTTCGCGATATTGGCTTTTCTTTATGCATCACTTCGTTTCATTGAGGCTTTAGGTCTTTGGTTCCAAAGAGCTTGGGCGGAGTGGCTTGCGGCTCTGAGTGGAGGCCTCTATATCCCCTTCGAGCTTCGAGAACTCTTTCTGGGCGTCAATAGTCTTAAAGTCGTGGCGCTCTTGGTGAATGGTTTGATCGTGGGATACATGACCACTGTTCTCGTCCAGCGCTATCGACGTTCTCTTACCAGGAGTTCCTAGGATGAATCAGCGCTATCCGGTTCCACAATCTTCAGAAATCACCCCCAAATCCCAGTATCTCGAACGCCGCCGCTTTATCAAGCAATTGGGGCTTATGGGGCTTTCTGGTCTCGGTATCAAGGCGTTATCCATGGATGCGAGGGCCGAGACCACCCAGACCCGAATGCAACTCAATGCCTCTAAAAGCACCTATCAGCTTGAGGAGAAGCTCACCCCCTATGCGGATGTTACGGGATATAACAATTTCTACGAGTTGGGTACCGATAAGACCGATCCCGCACGATATGCCGAATCTTTCAAGACGAGACCCTGGTCCCTCAGTGTGGAGGGCCTTGTCGGGAAGCCC
>CAYFLM010000053.1:0-9450 GCA_964343925.1 uncultured Methylococcus sp. | reverse complement strand
GACTGAGTGTTGGTCTTCTTGAGGAAGTTCTTTTTAGAGGTGCTCTGCTGGGTTTCCTGATGAGAGCCTCCAGTGGCGCATGGGCCATTGCGATTAGTTCTTTCTACTATGCAGCGTTGCACTTTATAGGAACCCTCTGGACCACAGACCTCTCTTTGGTCAATTGGACTACGGGGTTCGAGATTGCTCTGGATGGGTTTTCGCATCTCACATCGGCCCCGCTGGATTCATTTTTGGGCCTTTTTACTGCGGGTGTTTTTCTCGGCTCTATTCGCGTTTTTTTCCCCTCCTCACTCGGATTTTGTATCGGGATTCATGCGGGGTGGGTTTTCATTATTCAATCAGCCAACAACACGACTTACCCTATCTCTGGATCCCCTTTCAACTTTCTCGTCGGCCCTCATGACGGCTACGTAGGCTTTATGAGTACGGCTTGGTTATGGCTCATCATTGCAGCACTCTGGATGTTCAAATCCTTCAGAAGGCCTTTATTTAGGCCTGAACTTGTCGATTGAATCGGATGATAAAAGACGAAAAGTATAAGCATCCTCAGCCCGAGATCGGTGACTTCGATTTTGGGTTTGAGACTGCGCAAGTCTTCGATGACATGTTGCTACGTTCTGTTCCCTTCTATGCCGAACTTCAGCGGATGATGGCAGAGCTTGTGATGGATTTTGCTCAAGCGGGCACGGCCATCTACGACTTTGGGTGCTCGACGGGAACGACCTTGCAACTGATTGATTCGTTGCCTCTTCCAGAGGACCTGCATCTTGTGGGTATTGATAGCTCTGAAGAAATGCTGATCAAGGCAAAAAAGAAATTAATGGACCCGCCGATTCAACGTCGTTTTTCCCTTCGAAATGAAAATCTCGAGGGCCCTTTTGGTATGGATCCCACATCCGTAAGTCTTTTATGTCTGACTCTGCAATTTGTGAGGCCTCTTTTTCGGGAACGTTTGTTAACTACGATCGCCCATCATACGATCAAAGGGGGCTGCCTCATTCTGGTCGAGAAAACCTTGAGCCAAGATCCTCAACTGAATCGTCTCTTCATTCATCACTATCATCATTACAAGCAAAGGAACGGCTATAGTTTGCTCGAAATCGCTCAAAAACGAGAAGCCTTGGAAAATGTTCTGGTGCCGTTTAGTTTGGAAGAAAATCAGCTTCTTTTAACAAAAGCGGGTTTTAGTAGGACCGAACTGTTCTTTCGCTGGTACAACTTCTGCGGTTTGATTGCAGTGAAATAGCGTCTGACCCTCTCATTAGGCGTATCGTTTTGAGATAATTCAAAAGAATCAGAGAGTATGGGAATTAAGCATGGTTTTGGATAAACAGGCAGGCCGTAAGCAACCCAGCATGCAGAAAGGCACGATCATCATGTGGAATGATCTCAAGGGGTTTGGTTTCATTCGCAAGGAAAATACGGAAGAGGATTTTTTTGTCCACATCAGTAATTTCAAAAAGGGAACGCCTAGAAGACCAGAGGTAGGAGACCTTGTCCATTTTAGACCCGACCGAAATGCAGAAAAGCCTCGCGTAACCTTTGCGCTCATCGATGCGGTTGAATCGGATGCCACTCAAGCTAACAAAGGCTTTGTTTTGGTTCCCCGAGAACGCTCATGGTTTGTGAATCTCCTCATTTTTACACCCCTGCTGTTGTCCGGATTCCTGATCCTGCTACAGAGAAATCCGATCCCGTTTTTTTCCTATTGGATTTTAAGTTTGCTCACGATGATTCTGTATGGGACGGACAAAGCGCATGCGGCAACACATCGGTGGAGGGTTCCTGAAATTTATCTTCACATTCTTGAGGTTCTGGGGGGATGGCCCGGTGGTTTAATGGCGCAAAATGATTTCCGCCATAAAACCAGGAAATCCCTTTACCTCTATGTGCAAAGAGTGATCATCTTCTTACATCTAGCCGCCTGGGCGGGCTATTTTTACTGGCTTTATCTACAAAACAAAATATAGAGAATAAAAACTCTATTTATTCTATTAAACAGGGCTATTTCGGTTGAAAACTGGTTTTTCATCTGATAGTTCATAGACTTGAACTCAATTTTTCCTGTGGATATCTCGACCTAAACAGATTGCGGAAGGGGGGATAAGTTCGCGTCAGGAAGCGCAGGGAACGACCCATGCGTTTTATCCACAGGTCTCAGCCGACTTTTTTAACAAGCTTCGCTGCCGATTATTTGTCTTTTGCAAAAGGAAGCACCACACGAACCGTCGCGCCATGAGGTTCTAAATTAGCGATCTGCATTTGCCCGCCCATTTCTCGAACGAACCTTTGGACCATGGCCAACCCTAGACCTGTACCCCCAGGTTTTCCGGTCACAAAAGGCCGGACGCCCGTTTTGATGAGTTCTTGAGAAAAGCCAGGACCATCATCTGAGACCGAGATCGTGATGCATTCATCCTCTGTAGATTCATGAACGGAAATCAAAATCGAACCCCCTGCATCACTCAAAGCCTGCGAGGCGTTCAATATGAGATTCAATAGACTTTGCCTCAGACGTCCTTCAGGCAGCATACAAGAAAGGTGGGCAGGCGCTTTAAAGGCCAGCTGGATATTGGGAGGAATCTGATAGCGCGTCAGTGCAACGAGATCTCGTATGAGATCCGTTAAATCAACGTTCGATATGGGGTCCGGTGAATGCTTACTGAGATCCAGCAGCTCATTCAAAAGACGAGCCATTCGTTTGAGCTCTTCTATGATCGAACCGACACGTTCGACTTGATCCGCGTCCTGGATTTCGGCATGAAGGTTGGCACAGGACATTTGAATTCCCGCCAGAGGGTTCCTCAGTTCATGGGCAATCCCCGCTGCCAGTTCACCCACGGCAGCCAGACGTTCATTTCGGGCAAGATCTGCTTGTTGTTCCAACAAAGCCCGAGTTGCGGTTCTGACCTCGCGCTCGAGAGAGGCAGCGTGTTCTCGTTTCGCTTCTTCGAGCTCTGCGAGGTGGTCGACCATGAAGTTATAGCTGTTGAAAACGGGCAAGAGTATGGGATCGATCCGATCCGCATCGATCGGAGAAAAATCTTCCCTAGCGAGGCGGAGCAGCAACTTTTTTAGGTCATTCAAAGGGGTCAAAATACGAAACTTCAAGAAAATGCCGACGACGAGAAGTAAGGTGAAGACCATGGCAAAAACCAGCAACACCTCTGTTCGCGTAGATTGCCCTATTTCCTGTAGAACACGTTCACGCTTAAGCGATTCGTCATCCATCATTGCACTGGTGATGTTCAGGGCTTTAATGAGGTTAGCCTCCTGCAGGACGGCGCTTTTTCGGTTATCGCCTAGTTCAAGGATGATTTCACGAAGATTGGCCAGATGTTGAGGTGTTTCTGGCGCGGCATGATAATCATTATTAGCCAGATCAAGAATCTCAGACGAGAGTTGATTGAGTTGAGAGCGGTCCGGTTTTTCCTTTCTTAAGACAAAGTAATCTGTCAGCTGACTTTGGATATCTGAAGCCAGCTGATGAATTCTATGGCCGTAAATGACATGAGACTGAATCGTTTCGAAACGATCAAAGTTTCGCCAAATCATACCGCCCAGAAGACCCAGGATCAGTACCAGTAATAAGAGGATGGACCAGATGCGTAATTCAGCAAACCGATAGGAAAAAGCGTTCACTGACCCTCCGAAGTGCGTTTCAACGCCAATGGTATCTCTCTAGAAGTCTGGTTTAAAGCCGCAAAAAAAGAGGGCCTTATGGCCCTCTTTTTGGCGCTTTATCCCATAAATCGGTGTGTGCCAAGGGGATTTTTTGAGTGAGATTTTAGGCGATCAAGCCCCAGAACCTCACAAGATCCTCCTCGATCCTCGTAGTCATGACGAAAATGGTCAATAAATTCCATGACGGTGTGGTCAATAAGATAGGCATCTGACACATCGAAGGTCACCTTTTTTCCATCAGGAATCTCAGTAACTTCGCTCTTAAGGCCAATGAAGTTTGAAAAGATGGCTGAGCCATGAATTCGGATGACGTAATCTCCAGGCTTACTCTCCTCAATTTCAAACGAGATGCGTATGAGATTGCTGAGTTTTACACCCCAAGCCAAATGAATAATGATTTTTGCAAGGATACCAATGAGGACACCGACTAAAAGATCTGTTGCAAGTACACCTACGATCGTGATGACAAACAAAATCAACTGTTCATGACCGAGATCCATAGTCTTTGCAAACTCTTTGGGAGAAGAAAGTCTAAAGCCCGTAAAGACCAGGAGAGCCGCTAAAGAGGCAAAGGGAATTTCACGGATCAGCCATGGAAAAGCCAGAACAAAAACGGCAAGGAAAAGGCCGTGGAAGAAATTGGACCATCCCGTTTTTGCCCCATTACTGACGTTGGCGGAGGAGCGCACAATTTCAGCAATCATAGGAAGACCGCCGATAGCACTGGCCAACAGATTACCAATGCCAACGGCCGTGAGATCTTTGTTCAAATCAGAATAACGCTTGTAAGGGTCGAGCTTATCAACCGCTGTTGCGCTCAAGAGGGTTTCGAGACTACCGACTAGGCAGATAGAAATGACGGCCCCCCAAAACTCTCGGGTTCCAATTTTGCTGAAATCAGGCGTATAAAAGTAGGAACTAACATTTTCTGGAACATTAACAAGAAATTTTGGGCCGACCAAAAATTCTTTTCCAGGAAACAAGGACACGCTGTAGGCATGCTCGGTCTGTACATCGAAGAGTTTGGCTAAAACCATCCCTACCCCTACAACAACTAAGGGCGCGGGGATCATCTTAAGTTGGCGATTCTGGATTTTCGTCCAGAGAATCAGAATTAGGATGCCTGAAAGCCCTATCAGGGCAATGGAAGGATTGAGATGCAGAAGACTTGAAGGAATTTCAGCAATCACACCCAAAATTTCCTTACTTTCTGGTTTGACGCCCAACATCACATGGACTTGTTTGGCCATAATGATGATGCCGATGGCAGCGAGCATCCCATGTACAACCGAGCTCGGAAAATAGGCATTGAGACGCCCCGCCTTCATGAGCCCCATTATGATCTGAAAGATACTGGCAACGACAATGGCGCCCATCGCAGCGGTTTGACCCAGAGATTGAACCGCGGACAATATGACGACAATGAGTCCTGCCGCTGGGCCGTTAATCGTGACAAACGAGCCACTGAGCCTTGAAACCACAACGCCGCCAATCACAGCAGTAATAATGCCGCTCATGGTTGGAAAACCAGATGCCGAGGCGATACCGAGGCAGAGAGGAAGAGCGATGAGGAAAACCAGAAAACCAGATAGGAGATCCGAGCGCCAGTTTTCCTTGAGACCCTCAAGACCGGTTTTTGGAACGGAAGATGAGTGATACATGCGTGATGACTCCTTAAATGGTTTAAATAAGGCTAGGCAATATTTAAGCCAAATTTAAGCCTTATATCTTGTTGATATTTGGGACTCGCTGCGAATGGAGTGAGCAATTTATGGGTGAAAAAACGCAATGTGGTTCAAATCCACCAAGCCGCGAAAAGTTAAAGGAGACGCGTCATGCGTGTGAGACCAAGAGACTTCGTAAGCGTCGAGGAAGACCTCTACTTTGCAGTCCTTAGTGGACAACAGGACGAGGGTCGTATCCTAACCCAGCTTCGCTATCGAAGACATGGATCACAGTGGATCAAGATGGATACCCGATCAGCAGCCGATTGGATTCAAACCCAAGCACCGGATTACCGCTTCTATTCCAGAGAGAAAGACATTGAGCTTCACGGGGTTGCCATCGACAAGATAAAGGCACATTTTTGTCCCCAAAAAAAGCTTGGCAATATTTTAAGCCACCCAACAGAGGGCATTCTGCATCGAAAAATCTCCGATTGGGTGGGTGCGCTTTCTCAGTTAGGCATCGCTAAAGATCATCTCGGCATCACAGGTTCCGTTCTCATTGGAGCGGAAGGATGCGAATCCGATCTGGATTTTGTGATCTATGATTCATCCACTTTTCATGGCGTGAGAAAGGCGATAAAGCAACTGCAGTCGGCGGGCATTTTTGATCCTCTGGATACCGCGGATTGGAAACAAGCCTATGATAGGAGAGGCTGTGATCTCGACTTTAAAACCTATCTTTTCCATGAGCAGCGCAAATTCAATAAAGGGGTTTATCAGGGGACAAAATTTGATCTGACCTTGGTTACGGAGCAAAAAAAGCGGCCTTTACCGTCCACAAAAATCGGGCAGATACGCCTGGTTGCTCGCGTCATTGATTCATCAGAGTCATTTGCTTATCCATCGGTCTATCGCATCGAACATCCGGAGATACGGGAAATTCACTGCTATACACAAACATACTGTGGGCAAGCCGAGCAGGGTGAATGGATTGAGGTTTCCGGCATCGTCGAGCAAACAGAGGACGGTGAAAGGCGACTGATTGTGGGGACTTCCAGAGAGGCACCAGGGGAATATATTTGTGTCGTTAAGCCTTAAACAAAGAACTTATCCGATCGAAGGCATCATTCTAGACATGGATGGCCTCCTTATTGATTCTGAATCTACGTACTGTGAGGCCTGGATGAAGGCGTCTATTCATCTCAATTCACCGATGACTGAAGAATTTTGCTCCGGCCTGTTCGGTCAGGATTCAGCGTCCGTAATGAGCGCGTTTAGAGAGCACCTCGGTGGAGACGATGAAGTCGTGGTGTTCATGAGGGAGGCCACCAGGCTTTGGCATGAGGGGATTAAAAATGAGGAAATACGCCCCATGCCAGGCGCGGCTGAACTCCTTGAAAGACTGGGGGCCCTTGAAATTCCTTTCATTGTTGCAACCAATAGCGATTCAAAATTTGCTGAGATCGGTCTAAGACAATCGGGTCTTGATACAAAAATTAAACGATACCTTTCTAGAGAGGAGGTCAAGCTGGGAAAACCAGCCCCGGATCTTTTTCTTAAGGCAGCACGCATCTTGAATCTCAAGCCCAATGCCTGTTGGGTTTTGGAAGACAGCGTGACCGGATTAGAAGCCGCTAAAGCTGCGGGATGCTGGTCGGTGATGATACAGTCTGACCCTAAACGGCAAACGCAGGGGCAGCATCTGGCGCATGTGTGCCTCAAAGACCTAAATGCGTTCACCCATTTTTTTCTAGATTCTCAAAAAGAACATGCAATATAGCGACCTCAGGGAATTCATCTCCCACCTGGAACAGATTGGGCAACTCAAAAGAATACAAGAACCTGTGGATCCCAAACTCGAGATAACCGAGATCTGTGACCGGACGCTCAAGGCGGGAGGCCCAGCGCTCTTATTCGAAAATCCGCGTGGCTCTACCGTGCCCCTCTTGGCCAATCTTTTCGGGACGCCTGAGCGAGTGGCCCTGGGTATGGGACAGGAGAGTGTGCATGCGCTTCGTGAGGTGGGTCGTTTACTGGCTTATCTAAAAGAGCCCGAGCCTCCCAAGGGATTTAAGGATTTTTTTGATAAATGGCCTGTGCTCAAGCAAGTCATGAACATGCCGGCCAAATCGATCCGGACACCACCGTGTCAAGAAGAGGTGTTCGAGGGCAGTGATGTGGATTTAATGCGTTATCCCATCCAAACCTGTTGGCCCAATGATGTGGGACCTTTGATTACTTGGCCCCTCGTGATTACCCGAGGACCCAATAAGGAGCGTCAGAACCTTGGGATCTACCGCCAACAAGTGATTGGCCGAAATAAAACCATCATGCGCTGGCTTGCGCACCGCGGTGGAGCACTGGATTATCGCGAATGGTTGGAGGCAAGACCGAATGACCCCTTTCCAATAGCCGTTGCCTTGGGTGCGGATCCTGCCACCATACTGGGTGCGGTGACCCCTGTCCCGGATTCACTCTCTGAATATGCCTTTGCAGGTTTGCTGAGGGGGTCCAGAACCGAAGTCGCGCAGTGTCTTCTTTCGGACCTCCAAGTTCCAGCCTCAGCAGAAATTGTCCTTGAGGGGTATCTTTATCCCGGGGAGACCGCACCTGAAGGACCGTTTGGTGATCATACGGGCTATTACAATGAGGTTGAGCATTTTCCCGTCTTTACCGTGGAAAAGATTACCCAGCGGAAAAATCCCATTTATCACAGTACCTACACCGGAAAGCCCCCAGATGAACCTGCCGTGCTGGGTGTCGCTCTAAACGAAGTCTTCATTCCCATTCTTCAGAAGCAATTTCCAGAAATCGTTGATTTCTATCTGCCGCCAGAGGGCTGCTCCTATCGTCTTGCGGTGGTCAGCATGAAAAAGCAGTATCCAGGACATGCCAAGCGCGTCATGTTTGGGGTTTGGAGTTTTCTTCGCCAGTTCATGTACACGAAATTTGTCATTGTTGTGGACGACGACATCGATGTCAGGAACTGGAAGGAGGTGATTTGGGCCGTGACCACCCGAATGGACCCCAAAAGAGACATGACATTGATCGACAATACGCCCATCGATTATCTCGATTTTGCTTCCCCAGTTTCAGGTCTTGGATCCAAGGTCGGAATGGATGCAACCCATAAATGGCAGGGCGAGACGTCAAGAGAATGGGGCGTTTCAATAGCAATGGATCAAGATATTGTGGATAAAGTTGATGCGATCTGGGAAAAACTTGGCATTTTCTAGGGACTCTCTCCGCGTGTTACGTGAGGTTTGGTGGCTATTGCTACTGGGCTTTTTCCCCTTCTGGGGTATGACTGACCCCTTGGCCCCTGACACTTCGAAAGCCTGGCAGAACAAACTTACAGAGATTGATCAGGTTATTGAAAACAAGGAGGTCGATGAAGATCAACTTAAAACATCCCGTGATCAGCTCAATGCCCTAAAGGCCTCGATCAGACAGGCCCGGGACGCGAATAGCGAACAGTTGTCTCAAATCAGGAAGGATCTTGATGCTCTGGGTCCTCCCCCGGAGAAAGGAGCGCCTGCAGAACTTCGATCCGTTCATCTCAGAAGGTCTTCTCTCACCCAAACAGCCGCTACGCTGGATGGGATGTCCAAAGAGGCGGACTTCAACCTGGCCAAGGCGGATCGCCTACTCGACGAAGTCTCTCAAAAACAGCGCGAACTTTTTAGTGAGCGAATATTCTCAAGGACGGATTCGCTCTTCAGCCTGGCTATATGGCGGAAGGGGCTGGGTGATCTGGGATTCTACCTTTCAACCCTTTTTGAGGAGCTGAGCAAATCCATTCTTGCCCTTGGTTCTGATCCACTAGAAAACCCTCAATATTCACTCTCTGTTGGCTTTGGGCTGCTTCTGGTTTTGGGCGGGCTGATTATTACTTGGGTGAGCAGATGGCCTCAAACGGTTTCTAAGAAAGCAAACCCAACAACGAGAAGCGTTTGGATGCTGGAACGCTTAGCGACAACGTTTCAGTATCGAATTGCACCCGCTTTGGGTCTAGTTCTTCTGGGTTATGGCCTCTCGGGAACGGTTGATGCGGAGGCACCCCTCAAAGGATTCCTCATGGCGTCTTTTTCTTCCG
>CAYFLM010000052.1:0-10640 GCA_964343925.1 uncultured Methylococcus sp. | reverse complement strand
GGGTTGACCACAACCCACGACAAAGAGAAACACGGACAAAAGAAGAGGCAAGCGATGTCGCCTCGAAGCCCACTGAAACTGCTTTAGCACTGCCGAAGCTCTTGCATATAGCTCTCTCTAGGCCTGTTCCAGTCCCGCTTCAGCCATAGCCACCGCCCTGAAGACGGCACGCCCCTTATTCAGCGTTTCCTCCCACTCATTAAGCGGAACGGAATCATGGACAACGCCTGCACCTGCCTGGATATGTAAGACCCCGTCTTGAATGACAGCAGTTCTTATTGCGATAGCTGTATCTAGATTACCGGACCAACCGATATATCCAACAGCTCCTGAATAGACGCCTCGTTTCACAGGTTCAAGCTCGGCAATGATCTCCATTGCTCTGATCTTTGGCGCTCCGCTTACTGTCCCTGCGGGAAAAGTTGCCCTCAACACATCAAAAGCATCCATGCCTGCCATTAGACGCCCCGTCACATTGGACACAATGTGCATGACATGTGAATAACGTTCGATAATCATTTTGTCGGTGACCTTAACCGATCCAGTCTCGGCCACCCGCCCTACATCATTTCGCCCCAAGTCGATTAACATCAAATGTTCTGCGATCTCTTTAGGATCAGCCAACAACTCCTTTTCAAGCGCAATATCCTCGTCCACGGTCTTCCCCCTGCGACGAGTACCGGCAATTGGCCGAACCGTGACTATGTCATCCTCGAGTCTGACTAAAATTTCAGGAGAGGATCCGGCGATCTGGAACCCACCCAAATCAAGATGGAACATGTAGGGTGAGGGATTGAGGCATCTCAAGGAGCGATAAAGATCTAAAGAGGAGGCGTCAAAAGGTATAGACATTCTCTGAGAGAGCACCACCTGCATGACATCGCCTTCCACGATGTACTGCTTGATCGCCTGCACCCCGTCTTCGAACCCCTTCTGGGTGAACCCAGAGACAAAATCGGACTCATCTACCGTCTTCTTTTCTCGGTCAGGCATGACGTCTAACATGCGCGTCCTTAATGTCTGAACGATCTCCGACAAATGCGCCTGCGCTCTGGCGTAAGCCCCAGATTCAGCTGGATCAGCATGCGTAACTACCAGCATCCTTCCTTTAAGATTATCAAAAACAAGAACATCCTCAGATACCATCAGGAGGATATCTGGAACGTTCAAAGGATCTGGCTTTTCTACCCTGAGCTGGGGCTCAATGTAGTGGATCGTCTCGTACCCAAAATACCCGACCAGTCCGCCAGTAAATCTGGGCAAACCCGAAATGTTTGGAACACGGTAACAAGTTGAAAATTCGCGAATCCACTCCAGAGGATCCTCTACCGTGACAATCTCCTCGACATGACCATCTCGCATGATGGTTATGTCATGCCCTCTGATACTTAAGGTTGTACGACATGGCAGGCCAATGATTGAGTACCGCCCCCATTGCTCTCCACCATGAACGGATTCAAAGAGGTATGAATAGGGTGCCTCAGCAAGTTTGAGATAGGCACTCAGCGGGGTATCCAGATCTGCAAGCACCTCTCGATAGATTGGGATTTTGTTGTACCCCTCTTTGGCGTACTGTTCGAAGTCTTGTTCCGTCATAGGATCAACCTGTTTTCCCCTCTGATGGGATTTTGCTTTTGGAGCCTTGTGCCTCAAGGAACGGGAGCAAATCCGAAATAACGTTTAAACTGACATCCGGTTTCATAGATTGAATGCTCTGTCCTTGGTGATAACCGTATCCCACCAATGCCAGCATAAATTCAGCAGAGTGAGCCGCTTTTGCATCACTCACTGAGTCTCCGACCATCAAGCAGAATCGTCGATCTATCCCCAACTTCGCGGCCACATCAATTAATGGCGATGGATCAGGCTTTGGCCGATCATATTCATCTCCACAAGCCACCAACTCAAAAAAACCAGACAAGCCCAACATCCGAATTAGGGGATGTGTCAACCGAGACGGTTTGTTGGTAATACATGCCAACTTGTAGGACCCGGACTTGAGCGCACTCAGAAGATCCAAAACCCCTGGGTACAAGGTGGAGTGGACACAGAGCGACTGCTCGTAGGCCTCCATAAAAAGCTCGAAGCCGCGCTTAAACTCGGAAGATTGTTCCCGAGGCTTCATCTCCCCCGTTAATGCTCGGTCAACGAGCGTTTTTGCCCCGTTACCTATCCAAGCACGAACGCTCGCCTCCCCCGCGGGAGGTCGACCCAGTTGAGCCAACATCCGGTCGATTGATGCAGCGATGTCTGGGGCACTATCGACCAGAGTGCCGTCGAGGTCAAATGCGATTAACCGTGGCTTCCGTGGCAGCATGATCCCTTGCTTGCCTCTAATGGGCGGGCTTTTGCGAGCTCTTCGCGGAGCGAACGAATAATGCTTTCGTAGTGATGTGGATCAGACGCATTGGCAGCACCAAAAACCGCGGATCCGGCCACAAACGTATCTACCCCGGCTTCAGCAATTTCACGAATGTTGGCAGGTCCGACCCCGCCATCAATCTCAAGACGAACCGCATGGCCCGAGGCTTTGATCATCTGGCTCACTTTTCTGGCCTTATCCAACACGTAAGGTATGAATTTCTGACCACCAAACCCCGGATTGACTGACATGAGCAAAACCATGTCAATCTTTTCTAAAGTGTATTCAAGGACATCGAGTGGGGTCGCAGGATTGAAAACCAAGCCGGGCTTGCATCCTGAATCTCTTATCAGCCCGATTGTTCGATCAACGTGCTCGGATGCCTCAGGGTGGAAAGTGATATAGCTGGCTCCTGCTTTCGCGAAATCAGGAATAATTCGGTCCACGGGCTTGACCATGAGATGAACATCGATCGGGGCGGTGACTCCATGCTTTCTCAAGGCCTCGCAAACCAGAGGCCCAATGGTTAGATTCGGTACATAGTGATTATCCATGACATCGAAATGAACCACATCCGCTCCCGATGCGAGTACGTTGGTCACTTCTTCACCCAACCGCGCGAAATCGGCTGATAAAATTGATGGCGCTATCCAGTTTTGGTTCGTCATGGTCATGGCTCTTTAACTTAAATCGCGGTCTAACCGCAGGGCAGCCCCTACTGAGCTTGCACTCAGCCACATTGATTCAGGGACTAAATAAAGGTTCCATTTTACACGCCCACCTAATCAGGGGAAATGGTCAACAAGGCCGTGCGCTTTCAACTGCTAGAATAGAAGCCCGTAGCCCCTAAACGCATTAAACCCCTCCCCCCTCTTCATGAAAACGCTAGTCCTGGTCGACGGATCATCATTCCTCTATCGAGCATTTCATGCGCTCCCCCCTCTAACGAACTCCAAAGGCGCGCCTACGGGTGCTGTTTTAGGCGTATCCAATATGTTACGACGGCTTATCGAGCGTTATCCCGATGCCCATCTGGCTGTAATCTTTGATGCGCCAGGCCGCACTTTTCGAGATGATCTTTTTGAGCAATACAAGGCCAACCGACCCTCAATGCCTGATGATCTTCGGCTACAGATCGCCCCGCTCCATAACGTCATTGAGGCATTGGGTATTCCTCTGATTGTGCATGCCGGGGTTGAAGCTGATGATGTAATTGGAACCCTTTCCACAGAGGCCTCCAAACAAAACTTCAAGGTCATCATTTCGACCGGGGACAAGGATATGGCTCAACTGGTCAATCCCAATGTCACACTCGAAAATTCCATGAATGACCATTCAATGGATCGCGAAGGGGTCATCGCAAAGTTTGGTGTGCCACCCGAACGAATCGTTGACTATCTCGCTCTAGTCGGCGATACCTCAGATAACATTCCAGGCGTCCCCAAAGTGGGGCCAAAGACCGCCGCAAAGTGGCTTAACGAGTATGGATGCCTCGATCAGATCGTAGAACGGGCCGCCGAGATCCCGGGGAAAGTTGGAGAGAATCTGAGGGCCTCCCTCCAGCAAATCCCACTTTCACGGCAACTGGCAACGATATGCTGTGAGGTACCTTTGGACGTTACGCCTGATGCGCTTCAAAGAAGATCTCCCGATCAGCCCACGCTGGAGAGATTGTTAAAAGAACTCGAATTCACGGCGTGGCTCAAATCGATATCTCTAAACACACCTTCAAGTCCGGAAAGCACCCACCCAGCTCAGCTCGCTTCAGAAGAGACGAAATCTCCTGGCCACTATGAAACCATTGAAACTCAAGCCCGACTCGAACACTGGTTAAAGCGCCTCGAGGCCTCAAAAAGTTTTACCTTTGACACTGAGACGGATGGCCTTGACTACATGCGGGCCCAAATCGTTGGCATTTCGATTTCAGTCGTAGAAAACGAAGCTGCCTACATTCCGCTTGCACACCGAAATCTCTCGAAGGCAATTCAGCTTGATCGGAATACGACCCTGGATCTGCTAAGGCCGATTCTGGAAGATGCTTCGTACAAAAAAATCGGTCAGAACCTGAAGTTTGATCAGCACATCCTTGCCAACCACGGGATTCATTTACGGGGCATTCAACACGATACGATGCTTCAGTCCTATGTCTTGCAGAGCGCCTCTACACGACATGACATGGATTCACTCGCAGCACACTATCTCGGTCATACGACAATCAGCTATGAGGACGTCACTGGAAAAGGCGCCAAGCAAATCTGTTTTTCTGAGGTCGATATTGAGACTGCGACAGGCTATGCCTGCGAGGATGCGGATATCACGCTCCAACTCCATCATCATCTTTGGCCAAAACTTGAGGAGACCCCTTCGCTTGCGAAGGTCTATCAATCAATAGAGCTTCCCCTCATTCCCGTTCTGGTTGCGATAGAAAGAAACGGTGTGCTGGTCGATATCTTCATGCTAGCCGAGCAAAGTCGGGAACTGGAACAACGGATGCAGCAGGTGGAGCGAGAGGCACATCAAACTGCGGGCCAAATTTTTAATCTGGGTTCTCCAAAGCAGATTCAGAGCATTCTTTATGAGTCTCTGAATCTACCGGTGATCAAAAAGACACCCACAGGACAGCCCTCAACGGATGAGTCGGTTCTGGCGGAGCTAGCGCACTCATTCCCTCTACCCAAGCTTATCCTAGAATTCAGGTCCCTATCCAAACTACGATCGACCTATACGGAAAAACTTCCGCGACTCATCAATCCTGATACAGGCCGCGTTCACACCTCTTATCATCAGGCAGTCACTGCAACCGGAAGACTCTCCTCATCTGACCCCAATCTTCAGAACATCCCGGTCAGAACCTTGGAGGGCAGAAGAATCCGCCAAGCGTTTATTGCCCCGGAGGGTCACCTCATCGTAGCCGCTGATTATTCACAAATAGAACTCAGAATCATGGCGCACTTCTCCAAAGACACTTCGCTCCTAAGCGCTTTTGGAGAAAATCAGGACGTTCATGCCCACACAGCATCCGAAATTTTTGGGGTCTCTCTTGATGAAGTCACTTCGGAACAAAGACGCTCAGCCAAGGCAATCAACTTTGGTCTTATTTATGGAATGTCAGCCTTTGGTCTCGCCAAACAATTAGATCTGGATAGAGGCACCGCGCAAAACTATATCGATCTGTACTTTGAAAGATACCCCGCGGTGAAGGACTTCATGGACAAGACTCGGGAAAGCGCGAGAGCATTCGGCTTCGTTGAAACGCTGATGGGTCGGAGGCTCTATGTTCCAGAGATACGCTCAAAAAACGCGCAAATTCGACAATATGCTGAGCGAACGGCCATCAACGCGCCCATGCAGGGCACTGCCGCAGATATCATAAAACTCGCAATGATCGACATTCATAACTGGATCGAATCTTCAAACATCCCAGCCAGAATGATTATGCAGGTCCATGACGAATTGGTTTTCGAAGTCGAAGCGGATTATTGCAATACTTTCATGTCAGGTGTTAGAGACCGCATGGGCCAAGTCGTTAGGCTCGACGTTCCCCTTATTGTGGATATCCGCAGTGGTAAAAATTGGGATGAGGCCCATTGATTCGGCTTATGTCAGCACTCAACACCGGGGATCACTCCAGGGAGGCTGCGGGCCTTGAGTATGTCTATCCAGTCATCTCAAGGCGTTCAGGCGGGCTTTCGATTGGAATCAATCTCAACACCAATAATGCCTGCAATTGGCAGTGTATCTACTGCCAGGTACCCAACCTAAAACGTGGCGGGCCAGACCCTATCAAACTCCTAAAGCTTAAGCGTGAGCTGGAAGACTTTTTAAAGGCATGCGAGAACGGCTCACTGGCTAGGCGCTTCGGTTTAACATCAGAAGAAGCCTTAATCCGCGATATCGCCATCTCTGGTAATGGCGAACCAACAAGTGCCAGAGAGCTCAACGAAGTCATAGACATCGTGAATCAGGCCGCCCAAGACTTTGGTCTATTGGGAAAAATCAAATTTGTCCTCATCACAAATGGAAGCCTGATTCATCTAAATCATACCCAGACCGCCTTGAGTACATGGGCCAGAATGGGCGGTGAAGTCTGGATCAAGCTAGATAGCGCAACCGCAATGGGATGCCAGAAAATCAATGGTATCCAACGCCAACCTCAGTCGGCTCTTAGGAATATCAGAACTTGTGCGGGCCTCTGTAACACTTGGATTCAGACCTGCTTGTTTCTAAAAGACGGTATTCCCCCATCGCGAGAGGAACAAAAAGCTTATATCGACTTCCTTGAACAGCTTATTTCAGACAGCACTCCATTGGCCGGGGTATTGCTTTATGGCCTCGCAAGACCATCACTCCAGCCTGAAGGGGAAAGACTGACCCCCCCCTCTCCCGAATTGCTTGAAACCTTGGCTTCACAGATCAGCAAACTTGGCTTAAGCACCCAAGTTCATCTGTAGTACCCTTACTTTCATGATGCGTCGAAATCAATTCCTCCACTTTCCAAGATGAAGCTTCTAACCCGACTACTCTGGGTCGTTCTTCCACTTCTGGTGATATCGGTTGTCATCACCGCTTTTGGTATCAGCCTGTACTCGGAGCGGACCGTAATTCGGCAAGCAAAGGAGGACGGCCTCGTTCTGGCGAATGTGTTGGCTCGGAGCGCTGAAATGAGCGGCATTGTCGAGGAAGCCACCGACACGATGATTTCTAGGGATCTCACGTCGTCAGCGAGAATTCTGGCGCAACTCGTCGCTGTGGCAGAAAAATACAAAATGCCCGCCCACGATATCAACCAGCGACTTAAAAACATCGTGGGCAGTGACGATTTGTCTGAGATCTGGATCACTGACTCCGCAGGTAAAGCCTATCTGCACTCGCAGTCCGAAGAGCACTTCCACTTTTCTCCGGACCCATTCAAACACCCTCAATCGTCAAGATTTTGGCCACTGCTGACCGGAGAATCTTCTTTAATTGTACAGGGGGTGGTACCCCGTGAACTGGATGGCAAACCTTTCAAATATGTCGGTGTTTCCGGAATTGATAAGCCCAGAATTGTTCAGGTCGGGGTTGATGGGGGAATGCTTGAAGAACTCAGAAGCTCATTGGGTGTTCAGGAATTACTCAACCGAGTTGCGCAGGGTGAACTCATTGAGCGCGTTTGGGTTGTTAATGAGCACCTCGACACACTCAATTACGCATCGGATAGAAACCAGGATACTGAAAAAGCTATCTCTCCGGAGGATCAGGCACACCTTGCAAAGTCAATAAAAACCGGTTTGGCTTTCAGTGAATTTGTCGAGGATGATCTAAGTATTGGCGCGCCTATCAAGCACCAACTTCACAACTCTCCGGATGAGGTGCTGAAACTACTGCGACATAAAAATAATGCCGGAGAGGATAAAGAAATCCAAACGGAAGTGGTGGGGGCGATCCTCCTCCATATTCCAACGACAATCATTACGCGCCTCATTGCCAACGATGCCCTCATCACCGCCTGTACTGCTCTGGGCGTCCTATTAATAGGCGTCATTTCGACTCTGGGCCTCACGCGGCGGATCGTGGGCCCCGTCAGCATCGTGACCGAAGCAGCCATTGCCTTGCAAAAAGGCCAGTTCAAATCATCGGATCTCGACTTGATTAAAACGCGAGAGGATGAAGTCGGCACCTTGGCTAAAGTATTTGGCGCCATGGCAAAGGAACTAAACAGTCAGCGTGAAACTCTGGAGGTCCAGGTCAGAGAGAGAACCAATGACCTTGAAGAAAAGAATCAACTCCTAGAAGAGGTCAATCGCCAGATTGAGGGGGAGCTTAACGTCGCGCACGGCTTGCAGCAGGCCATCTTACCTGTCGATTTCCCTCAAGTCCCTGGATACAGTGCTTTCGGAATGATGAAGCCGGCTAAGCAACTTGCGGGAGACTTCTATGACTTCATCCCTCTTGAAAACGGCAAGGTAGGCATCTTAATCGCAGATGTCTCTGACAAAGGTGTAACGGCATCCTTCTTCATGGCCATCAGCCGAACAATTCTTCGCTATGAAGCTGAAAAATGTAGTTCTCCCGCCCAGTGCCTTGAAAAAGCCAACCGCCGTATTCTCGCATCCAATCCCATGATGCTATTTGTTACCGTATTCTATGGAATACTCGATCCCAGAGATGGTTCCTTTCTCTACAGCAACGGCGGACATCTTCTGCCCTATCGTTTCAGTCTGCTTGAAGTGCCCACCCCTCTTCAAGCAACGCAAGGTGCGCTGCTCGGCATTAGCGATGACGTGGAATTTACGGAGCAACAGATAAAATTACGTCCCGAAGATAAGCTTTTCCTCTTCAGTGATGGAATTACAGAAGCCTTTAACTGGGGTAATGAAGCTTTCGGAGATGCAAGATTAATTGATGCCCTTGCCGAAAGCTCAAATGAAACTCCAGCAATGATCGTTCAGAAAACGGTCGCAGCTGTTGAGCGTTTTGAAGCCGGCTCATCACAATCGGATGACATCACGGCCGTCCTACTTTCTCGCGACTTTTAGGACAGCGGAGCCTGTGACAGGCCGCCCTGTTTATGACAAAATGTCACGCTTTTACTAGGAGATTTTGGATGAGAGTCATCCTTCTGGGAAGTCCTGGCTCGGGTAAGGGCACACAGGCACAGGCCATCACTGAAAAATACGGCATTCCCCAAATCTCCACCGGCGACATGCTCCGGGCAGCCGTACGTGAGGGCACCCCTCTGGGCAAGGAAGCAAAAAAAATTATGGACGCCGGTCTCCTAGTATCGGATGACATTATTTTGGGTCTTATTCAGGAACGCGTGAAATCGCCCGACTGCACTTCAGGCTTTCTTCTCGATGGGTTTCCAAGAACAATTGCGCAAGCAGACGGACTGAGTAAGATGGGACTGACCATCGACAACGTGGTCGAATTCGTCGTTGATGACGAGGAAATCGTCAAACGGATGAGCGGCCGACGGGTTCACCCTGGATCCGGCCGTTCGTACCATGTTGTCTTCAATCCACCCCAGCAAGAGGGCCAGGATGACGAGACGGGTGAGCCACTCATTCAACGCGATGATGATAAGGAAGAAACCGTCCGTAAACGTTTGTCTGTTTACCATGAGCAGACCAAGCCTTTGGTAGGTTACTACCAACAGAAAGCTGAACAGGGATCTGTTCGGTTTGCCAGCATCAATGGCATCGGCCCCATGGAAGCCATCACAGAACGGATCTTTGCCGTTCTGAATGAAAAGCCGGCTTAAAGCACATAGGATGCTTCACTTGGGAAAAAACTCAGGTGTCGCCGGAAAATTAGAACAAAGCAAACGAGGGACTCACCTTATGGCCGGCAAAACCCTTTATGACAAGCTATGGGATACGCATCTTGTCTGTACTGAAAAAGATGGATCTGCACTGATCTATATCGATCGACAACTTCTTCATGAAGTCACCTCACCTCAGGCCTTTGAGGGGTTGAGGATAAGCGGACGGAAGGCATGGAGACCTTCGGCGAACCTCGCGACTGCTGACCACAATGTTCCAACAAAGGGCCGGGCTAGCGGCATTGCAGACCCGATCGCCAAGATTCAGATTGAAGCCCTTACGAATAACTGCAGGGAATTCGGCATCACTGAATACGGCATGTCAGATGAGCGGCAGGGTGTTGTTCACGTGATGGGACCCGAACAGGGTGCAACCCTTCCAGGCATGACCATTGTTTGCGGAGACTCTCACACCGCAACCCACGGCGCTTTTGGAGCGCTTGCCTTTGGAATTGGCACCTCCGAAGTGGAGCACGTCCTAGCAACTCAATGCCTCGTCCAGAAAAAGTCGAAAAACATGCTGGTTCGGGTTGAAGGCAACCTGCATTCCGGCGTGACGGCAAAGGACATCATCCTAGCCATCATCGGAAGGATCGGAACGGCTGGGGGAACTGGATACACAATCGAGTTCGCCGGTTCAGCAGTCACCGCACTATCCATGGAGGGACGGATGACCCTCTGCAACATGGCCATTGAAGCCGGCGCCAGAGCAGGACTCATTGGCGTTGATAGCACCACCATTGACTACGTTAAGGGGCGTCCACTTGCACCCACCGGAAAGCTATGGGACAAGGCAGTAGAGTCTTGGAAAACACTTAAAAGTGATGCCAATGCCGAATTCGATGCGATTATTGAGCTCAAAGCACAGGATATACATCCTCAGGTAACCTGGGGAACTTCCCCTGAAATGGTCTTACCCATCAGCGGCAAGGTCCCAGATCCATCAAAAGAGTCTGATCCCACAAAACGGGAAGG
>CAYFLM010000051.1:0-10739 GCA_964343925.1 uncultured Methylococcus sp. | reverse complement strand
CCCATGGGTGCGGGCAAAACGACCATTGGGCGGCTTCTGGCCAAAAATCTCGCTGTGGAATTTATTGACAGCGACCGAGAAATTGAGCGCAGAACGGGTGTCACCATCCCGATGATTTTCGAGTATGAAGGTGAAGCAGGTTTTAGGCGTCGCGAGGCCGAAGTCATCGACGATTTGACGCTTGAGCGCGGTATTGTCCTTGCGACTGGCGGAGGCTCAGTACTCCTGTCCGAAAATCAGCATGCGCTCAAGACCCGAGGGTTCGTGGTCTTTCTCTACTGTCCGGTCGATAAGCAGCTTGAGCGTACGCACAAAGATAGCAATCGCCCCCTTCTTAAAACGGAAAATCCGAGGCAAAAGCTCGAAGAAATCTTTACGGTGCGCGAGCCCATTTATCGGATGTTGGCAGATATGGTCGTTGATACGGCGAGTGCCAGTAGCAGAACGGCGGTTCGTCAGATTATTAGGGCCTTTGAAAAAGGTCATGCACAGCATGAAGAACGATGAGAACACTGAACGTTGAATTAAAAGACCGTACTTATCCGATTTATATAGGGCAGGGCATACTCGATCGATCCTCGCTTTTCGAGGAACATGTTAGATCTCGTCAGGTGATGATTGTGACCAACGAGACCGTGGCGCCGCTCTATCTTCATCGTCTGTTAAGGGTATTGGAAGATCGAGATGTCGAATCGGTGGTCCTACCGGATGGAGAGGGGTTCAAGAACCTTGAAATGGCCGAAATGGTCTATGAACACCTGCTTAGGAAACGTTTCAGTCGTACCGCGCATCTCGTTGCGCTTGGGGGCGGAGTCATTGGTGATCTCACGGGGTTCGTCGCGGCGACCTATCAACGAGGGATTCCTTTCATTCAGGTTCCCACGACGCTATTAGCGCAGGTGGACTCCTCAGTTGGAGGTAAGACAGCAGTCAATCATCCCCTTGGCAAAAACATGATTGGGGCCTTCTATCAGCCGCGATGTGTCATAGCCGACACTGATACTTTTGACACGCTGCCAGATCGTGAACTCAGTGCAGGGCTTGCGGAAGTGATCAAATACGGTTTGATTAGAGACCCTGAGTTCTTTGTGTGGCTGGAAGAAAACATGGAGGATCTCGTGAATCGGGATCCATCGGCGCTTGCCTATGCGGTCTCCAGATCCTGTCACAACAAAGCTGAAGTGGTTGCCGCGGACGAATATGAAAATGGTGAACGGGCCACACTGAATTTGGGCCATACGTTTGGTCATGCGGTTGAGACTGCCTTGGGCTATGGCCAGGTTTTACACGGTGAAGCCGTCGCAATGGGCATGTGTCTTGCGGCTGACCTCTCCGTTCGTTTGGGATGGTTAACTTCGTCTGATTTATTGAGGATCCAGCAATTATTGATCCGGGCGAATCTCCCCATAGAACCCCCGTTTAGTATGAATCCTGATCGATATCTCGAGCATATGGCTGTGGACAAGAAAAACATTGAGGGGCAGTTGCGCTTCATTTTATTACGGTCAATCGGCCAGGCCACACTGCCGATGAGTGTCGGGATAGAAGATTTGATGGCAACCTTGGAAGGGTATACGGGACAGATTGAAATCGGATCCGCAATCTAAGGTTCAGTGCAAATTTTGGAATAACAGCGATGACGACATTGAAGAACGATTGTTTCCTGAGAGCGCTTTTAAAGCAGCCGGTAGAGAGAACCCCCGTGTGGATGATGAGGCAGGCCGGTCGATACCTACCTGAATATCGAAAGGTGCGTGAGCGTGCTGGAAGCTTTATGGGGCTATGTACATCGCCCGAATTGGCCTGTGAGGTTACGCTTCAGCCGTTGGACCGCTTTCGTCTGGATGCCGCTATTCTCTTTTCGGATATTTTGACTATCCCTGATGCAATGGGGCTTGGGCTTGAATTCGTCGAAGGTGAGGGGCCGCAGTTCCGTCATCCAGTAAGATCGGCTGAGGATGTTGCTCGACTCAGTATTCCTGATCCTGAAAAAGAACTTAAGTATGTCATTGATGCCGTCAGGATGATCAAGCGTGAACTCAAGGGGCGTGTCCCCTTGATCGGGTTCTCAGGGAGTCCATGGACCTTAGCCACCTATATGGTGGAAGGGCGAGGAAGCCGCGAATTCAGAAAGATCAAGGCGATGGTCTTTGATCATCCCGAGTTGCTCGCACTGATGCTGGAGACGCTGGCTCAGTCCGTAACGGTATACCTTCAAGCGCAAATCGATGCGGGGGCAGATGCCGTGATGGTATTTGATACCTGGGGGGGCATTCTCTCGCCGACCCAGTACCAAAGGTTCTCTCTTGGTTATGCCAGTCGGATCGCGGGCGCTTTGAAATCACCGCCTGGAAAGAAAATACCTGCCATTCTTTTCACCAAAGGGGGAGGTCAGTGGCTTGAGACAATGGCGGGGTCTGGGTTTGATGCGCTGGGACTGGATTGGACGACAGATATTGGGGAAGCCCGAGCAAGAGTGGGCGGTCAGGTTGCCTTGCAAGGTAATCTGGACCCGCAGGCACTCTATGCGAGCCCTGAAAGGATTCGGGAAGAAGTCAGAATCATTCTGGAGGGCTATGGAAAGGGAAGCGGGCATGTCTTCAATCTAGGGCACGGTGTTTGGCCGGATGTAAATCCTGAACATGTGGGCGCCATGATTGAAGCTGTTCACGCGATCAGCCCCTCGATCCAAGCCTAGATCAAGAGGCTTCAGGTGCCTCTTTAAGGTTCGCGTTCGAATCCCTCGGCACCGGGGCTGGGTGGGATCCCTCGGCCCACATGGCTATGCCGGTAGCCGTAGGAAAAATAAAACACCAGTCCTATGCATGCCCATATGGGAAACACGAGCTTGGCATGGGTGGGTAGAAAAAAGAACAGTGTCGTACAGCCTAATATTGCGGCAGGGCCTACAAGCCAGAGCGCAGGTACGCTGAAGGGTCGGAATCTTCTTTTTTCCGTGACTCTCAAGATCATGACGCTCAATGCGACGAGAGTGAATGCGAATAGGGTGCCTGAGTTGGAGATATCCGCCAGTTTGCCAACGGGGAAGAAGCTTGCCGACAAGGTGACCAGGCAGCCCGTCAAAAGCGTGATGATATGAGGGGTATGAAATCTCGGATGAATCTGGGTCAGGCCCTCTGGAAGTAACCCGTCTCTTGCCATCACAAAGAAAATTCGGGTTTGTCCGAAGAGCATCATCAAAATGACGGAAGGCAAGGCCACAAAAGCCGCCAGACCGACCAAATCCCCCAATCGATTCCAGCCAATTTGCCGCATCACAAAAGCGAGCGCTTCCTTTGAGCAGACCAGCGGGGTCTGTCCGGCTTGAGCGAGACTGACGCAAGCCTGCCCCATTTCAATGGATCCTGGATCCAGTGCATGACCGGCAGCGTCCGTCACCGGTTGGGCTCCGGTTGCTCCAATGGCTCCCGCGGAGACGAGTAGGTAAAAGACCGTGCAAATCGCCAGTGAACCAATTAAACCGATTGGCACATTTCGTTGAGGATTTTTGGTCTCTTCCGCGGCTGTCGATACGGCATCAAACCCGACGTAGGCAAAAAAGATTGAGGCCGCGGCCGACAAAACGCCTGAACCCCCCAGTGGTAACAATGGGTCAAAGTGACCGGCTTTGAGTGCCGGTAGTGCGATCGCAATGAAAGCAGTCAGGGCAATAATCTTGATGGCTACCAGGATGGCATTGACCGTTGCCGACTCCCGGGTACCAATAATCAATAGTCCCGTCACGGCGACGCAGATACACAGTGCAGGAAGATTGATTAGTCCGCCGGCAAAAGGACCGCTGGTGAGCATCGGTGGCAAAGTCACACCAAAGGAATGTTGAATCAGGCCAACGAAGTAACCTGACCACCCTACGGCAACTGCACTACAGGCCACTGCATATTCGAGGATCAGTGCCCATCCAACGATCCAAGCAATCAGTTCTCCAAGAACCGCGTAGGTGTAAGTGTAGGCGGAACCTGAAACTGGAACCATAGAGGCAAGTTCCGAATAGCAAAGGGCGGCAACAGCACATACAAACCCAGCCACTACGAAAGAAAACATCATGCCGGGACCGGCTTTCTGCGCAGCTTCAGCCGTAAGCACGAAAATACCGGTTCCGATGATGGCGCCTACGCCAAGCAAGATCAGGTGGATGGGCCCCAAGGTCTTGGGTAAGGCTTTTTTTTCTGCCGTGGTAAGAATCGCATCAAGCGGTTTTATGCGCCAGAACACCATTGGAGGTCCCCCCGTAGGAAAAGTGATTGTTTAAGGGAGTTTAGCTCAACAAGGTGTCCCGAGGTTTCATTATTTCCAGTCCGGGTAGTGCGCATGCTGGATTCTTCGAATAGCGATCAGGGCGAGAAGGCAAAGCAGCATGAAATAGACCGAAAGCACTTCAAGCCCGAGTGGAAGGCCCAAGGATTCAACCAGCCAGGCGGACAGAAGAGGGGCCGTGCTCCCGAAGACAGGAGAGGCCAGATTGACCGTTAGGCTGACCCCTGAAAAGCGAATCTCCGTCCCAAAAAGCCCCGCCACCGTTCCAAAGACGGCGCTGGTGTAGATGCCAATCAGTATGGAAAGTAACAGGAAGGCCCCAATGATGAGTGAAATCGAATGGCTTCTGGCAAAGGTTTCGAGAATCGGGCCGATACCTAAGAAGAGGGCTAAAACACCAACCATCAACAGGCGGCGCGGGCCAATTCGGTCAGATAGCCAGCCACCCAACAGTGTGCAGAGGATGCTCAACACAAGTCCCGATGAGGTAATCATCAAGGATTCGCCTGCGACGAGCTTGAGCGAGGTCATCATGAAACTATTGAAGTAAACAAAGGCTAGGAAAAAAGTTGCGGTCATCGGAATAAGGATGACAACCCCCAAAAGAATCTCTTTAGGTTGTGTCTTGATGGCCCGTGCCACAGGATTTTTGACGAGACGGGCTTCCCGCTTAGCGCTTTCATACAATTCGCTTTCTGGCATCCTGCGACGAATTCTGAATCCGAGCCATGCTGCGAGGAGGCCCAGGACGAAAGGAATCCGCCATCCATACCGCTGAAACTCCTCAGGTCCAAGGCCATATGAGAGAAGTGCTGAGACAATTGTGCCGGCTAATAAACCTAAGCAAGTGCTCGATTGCAGGAGGCTTGAGGCTAAACCGACTCGGTGACGCGGGGTGTGTTCCATGACATAAGTCACAGCGCCGCCCATTTCACCTCCGACCGAAAGCCCTTGTAATAGACGAAGCACAAGCAGGCCAATGGTGGAGAGCACGCCCCAGTCAGCATAGGACGGAAGTACGCCAATGCCCGCCGTAGGAATGGCCATTCCAATCATCGAAAGTGCCAAGGCCCGTTTACGTCCAAATCGATCCCCAAGGTAACTGAAAAAAAGTGCGCCGAGAGGTCGCATGAAAAAGCTCACGCTGAAAACAGCGAAGGCAGCAACCATGGCGATCTGGGGGTCTTCCTTGGGGAAGAAGGTTTGGCCAATGATGACTGAGAAGTGCCCGTAAAGCGCGAAGTCATACCACTCGAGGGTGTTGCCGAGGACGCCCGCAAAAACCGCCTGGCGATTCTGTTTAGTCATGATTGGATATTCTCAGTGAGACTGGAAGCTTGAGGGCTGATCGAATGGCTTGACCTGGTGAGGCGCATGGATACACTTCCTGAAAACTTAAAGCCCATGGTTTGTGATATGGAGATTGTCCCGTTACCGGTTTTGCAAGACAACTATGTCTTTTTACTGCACGACCATTCTACCGCTGACACACTGGTTGTTGATCCTGCCGTTTCCGAACCTGTTCTCGCTTTCCTAGCTGAGCGTGGTTGGAAGCTGACCCATATTTTGAATACGCATTTTCATGGGGATCATGTGGGTGGCAATTTAGCCCTTAAAGCGGCAACGTCCTGCACGATTTATGGTAAATCCCAAGAGGGGGAGCAGATTCCAGGTTTGGATAAAGCGCTCTGGGAAGGAGACAGGATCGGTTTTGGTGAGCTTGAGATTGAGGTGCTTGAGATTTCGGGGCATACACAGGGACACTTAGGGTTTTGGCTACCAAAGATGGGTGTCTTTTTTTGCGGGGATACGCTCTTCGGTATGGGGTGTGGGCGTCTTCTTCGGGGAACCGCAGAGCAGATGTGGCGTTCGTTGCAACGCATACGCCAGCTCCCTCCAGAAACCTTGATTTACTGTGCTCATGAATACACGCTTTCCAATGCACGATTTGCCCTTTCCGTGGACCCTGACAATACGTCATTGAAAAGCCGGTGGGAACGCGTACAGCGCTTGCGTGAGTTGGAGTTATCCACCGTGCCGTTTCGGTTGGAGGAGGAGCTTGAGACCAATCCATTCCTGAGAGTTGAATCACCCACCATACAGCGGGCGCTAGATCTTGAGGGGCAGCCTGAAGTTGAGGTATTTCGGGCGTTACGCGGGCTCAAGGATTGCTTTAACGGCTAGTGATAGGCTCAAGCAATCTTCACTGCTATAGTTGAACGCACATTAGACTCGGGAGGGGGCATGGTTTCACTTACAAATTTGATGCGGGAGGCCAGTGAAAAATTTGGTCTTGGGCGTAAGTCGGAACCCTTGGTCACCATGGTCGCTAGGGCTTTATTCGAGGCTCAGGAGCAGGGGCTTCAGGGCGTCTATGAGAAGGCTAAGGCCCTTGGTCATGAAAACTCGGCTCAAAATTGGATAGCAACCGATAAGCCAGTCAGAGTCATTGATGAGGATTTGGTGATTGGGCTTTTGGGGGCGGAGACTATTGGTCGAATAGGTCGTGAGTTGGGTCTCGCAAATCTTCGCGTTAAAACGGCGCTCACCTTCATTATTCCTGAATTGATGCGTCTGTTTGCAGACAGCGGCAAGCTACCTTCCGAGATGCCGCATGTTTTGAAGGTGCTTCTCGAGAGCGGTCACGCCCGAATTCCTCCCCCTACCAGCCGACGCATCAGGACGGCTCAACCCCCCGTCTTTGCTTTTCGTGCATTCAATGGCTGGGCCATTGGCGTCTTATGTCTACTCTTGACGGGGGCCTATCTGGCAAGCCAGTTGTGGCGAGAAAAAATGGTAGAGAAGTCCCCGCCGCAAACGGTGATAGCGCCTCAGGTCGTGATGCCCAAGATGCTGGACGCACAGTCGTCAAAATCCCAAGCAAGACTCACGATAAGAAACCACGGTGGCGTTTATGAGTATCTGGGTACGATTAACGACAACGAAGTTCGAAAACTCATAGAAGATCGGATGATGACGGTCTGGGGACCATCAAAATTCAACGGTAGCCTAAGAGTGATGGGTTCCATTGAATCTCCCGCCTGGCTTCCTGTTTTGGACAAGATTTTGCCTTTACTCGAGAGCGATGGGGTCGATGTTCGTCTTGAGGGGCGGAGTGTCAAGGTAGGGGGTTGGCTCAGAGACAGTGAACGACAGCATGTGCTGGGTGCGCTGAAGGCTGTCCTTGGATCGGACTTCACCTACGGATATTTGATGGATGAAGCGACTGAGATTACCAAAGACTCACACGACATTACCATGACCCTATTGTCGAGCCTGCCGATCGAATATAAGGGAGCCGATGTGGTTCAGGCGCTGAATGGCTGGGTGGTTAATTTTTCAGAAGGTGGAGCGGAGTTTCCCAGTGATGCGCGCGACATTGCCGCCAGGGCTGCAGCCAAACTTCGTACACTCTCGGAACCGGTCGTTCTGGAGGTCGCCGTTCATGTGGATTCACATCATCATGATTCCAGCGATATGACGCTGACCGAGGAGCGAGGAAATGCCATTCGGGATGCCATGATTAAAGCGGGTCTTCCCCAAGGAATGCTCAAAGTGAAGCCCTATGGATCACTCAAACCGTTGGCGGCTAACGACACCCCTTGGGGTCGTTTCAGGAATCGCCGAGTCGAGTTTCGTGTTCTGTCTGTCTGTAATGCAGCTAATCCCTGTGCCGGTTTGGGGGGTGAGGCTCAGAAGGCCAAAGTACCCGTGCCGCCTAATCCCATCACCCCTACCGTTCCCGCCGAAGCAGGAGGCACGGGTCCTCAGGGAAGCAGTGCCCAGAAACCGGAGGTTAGTAAGCCTGTTGTAGCCATACCCCATACCCAAGCCCCCGTTGTCGAGACGGAGCAAAAAGCTTCTCCCGTCTTGCCCAGCGCTGAAGGGGGAGAGCCGGCCGCAAAGCCCAAAGCTCAACCCTCAGCCCCGAGGCCGGTGAAAGCAGAGGATCTTTTCTAGTTTGGACCGATAGCGTCATTCTTTTGAAGATCTTTCGCCTTCATTCTTCGCATTTCGACCGGAGAGACCCGGCCGCGGAGCGAGACCTTGTCGTAGATTTCTCCGAAAGCGGCTTTGCAGAAGGGTAGGCTTTCTCTTAGACGATCATAGGCACTGTGATCAAACATGGTCCTAAAATCCTCTTCGGACAGTAAAGTCTTGGCATACAGGGCTTGATAGCCGTGATGATCAATGACAAAACGCTCAAGGGCCGGAAGGGCAGAGCGACCGTCGAAGTCCTTTTTCTTCGGTGTCCCATAAGCGCCAATATCGACATACATTTCATCAATCTTGCCATTGGCATCCCGGTAAGGATGAATCAGTCCGAGATGATGGGGATTTGAGAAAATGGCCATGGGCGATAGCCAAAGCGGATAGAGGTCAAAGTAATCGTCGAAGTAGGCGATCGACTTCTTAAGGTGCGCCATAGGCATCAACATGTCCTGAACGACGTGATGCTTCTCCCTGAGTCTTCGGGTTGTTTCGGTCTCTGTGTATTTCAGGAGTTCAATCCTTGGAGGCAGTGCCCAACCGAGCAGCCAGCGGAACAGCGGGTGATTGCCGAATTCGATAATTTCTTCCATGGCCCAGAAATAACTCCGGGTATGGCGGTGAAGATAATCGCGCAAGGGAATGTATTCGACGACTTCCTGACCCTCTTTGAGCAGTTTTTCAACGTGCTTGTAGAACCAGGGTTTGTACCATGCGCCAATCGAATTCACTTTGCCGCCCTGAGTCTTCTGATCGGTCAAAGAACCGGTCATGATGACGCCCGTATCCCGGGTGTAGACCAATGCCTCCACAAAATCGTTTTGCTCTGTGGCTCTACAGTCCTGATCGAACTGCTCGCATAAGTGATCCAGCGTCAGGGAGGGCTTGTAGTGAACGCGGACATATTTTCGGGCCGGAATAATCTTGAGTTCAGCGGCCACCAGAAATCCCAGGGTGCCATGGCTCCAGGGAATGAGATGAAAGAGTTCGTGATTCTCCGTCGCGCTACAGTGCACCCGCTTACCTTCTGCAGTGACGATATCGAAAGACTCACAAATGTATTGGAATAGCCCATATTTATGACTACTGGTTTCGACGCCAAAGCCCATAATCAGGCCGCCCACCGTAAGATCGTCCAGTTCAGGGACCACGGGGAGGATCCACCCCTTTGAAATGAGACTTCGAGAGATTTGTCCCATACTCGCGAGTGGCTCCACACGAACGGTCATTTTGTCCTCATTGATCTCAAGGAGGTCGTAAAGACCGATGTGAATGTTTCTTCGGGTGAGTTTGTACTTAGGGACCATTTCACTCATGGCCTGCCAACCCGAACGGGCGGTGCAGAGTTGCTCCTTACTGCCGTCTTTTTTCCATTCCTCTATCTGGTCAATGACACTCTGAACGCGCTGTTCGTGGCGAAGAGGCGCGCTTCTCAGGCGAAAGACGATCTGATTTCGAACCGTTACAAATGCACTGTAGAGGCAAGAAATCGGTAGGAGAATGACCGTGGCAAACAAGCCGCGATGATGGGTGAGGATGTATTCGAACATCTGGCCTCTGTCAAAGCCGGATTTTTTCATAGTGGTCTGGTCCGCTGGGTTTGTGTGACTGAGATGGATGGCAGGTATGCCGGCCGAACGATTGGGCCCTTGATTTGACTCAGGCCTAGTTCTGAATCTTCATGTTAACATTTGGGGCTATGCAAAGACATTCCAACAGGTCATGAGCCAGGGCAAGATTCTGGTCACGGGAGCGACAGGGCACCTCGGAGCCAATCTCGTTCGAAAGTTAATTGAGCGTGGCGAATCCGTCAGGGTGCTGATGCGTCCGGGGCGTGATAACGGCGCCATGGAAGGTCTCGATGTTGAACGGGTCATTGGCGACCTTAGGAATTCATCCTCCGTTCGCGCGGCCGTCTCAGGGTGTAGGCAAATTTATCATTGTGCTGCGATGGTCTCTACGATCGAAGGCAATGATCGTCATCGTCGCGAAATTTTTGATACCAATGTGCTGGGCACGATACATATCTTGAAAGCGGCCAAGGCAGCAGGTGTCGAAAAAATCGTTGTTTCGGGCTCCTTGAGTGCTACAGGAGCAGATGGTGCCTTGCCGGCCAATGAAGACGTTCCTTTTTATCCTTTCGATCGTCACCTACCCTATGGTTTTACCAAGCACTTGGTTGAACATCATTGCCTCAAGGCCCATGCAGATGGCTTGAATGTGGTGATTGCAACTTCTTGCGCCATTATTGGCCCGAATGATTATGTCCCTTCACGAATGGGCCAAGTCTTGATCGATTTTGCCCATGGCAAACTCCGGGCCTATATTCCCGGGGGTTTTGAGTTTGTGACCACGGATGATATTGCCCATGGGCACATATTGGCCATGGAGCAGGGGCGTTCTGGTCAGAAATACATCATCAGTACCTGCTATTCGACCGTCGATGGTCTTTTGGACCTATTTGCTGAGGTAAC
>CAYFLM010000050.1:0-10806 GCA_964343925.1 uncultured Methylococcus sp. | reverse complement strand
CTTCGATTCCGGGGCGGCAGCGCCCGAGTAGAAGTCGTCGCGCTCGACTAAGCGCCGATCAGCTCTCAACATCCTTCAGCCTGGACCTGACTGTCCAGGCCTTTAGGGATGCCAGCTCAAACCCAAGGTTCCCCCTCAAAACCGACCAGTTCAAAGGTGGATTCGGTATAATCCCCGCACTCAAATTATGTGTGGGAGTTGATGCCTTGGCCACTTTCGTCCCTGGACAACGATGGATCAGTGAAACCGAACCTGAGCTCGGTCTCGGGCTTATCCTCTCCAGCGAATCGAATCGGGTCACCGTTCTCTTCGTAGCCGCAACTGAACGCCGCGTTTACGCGAGTGACAATGCACCCCTCACGCGCGTTCGCTTTGTTAAGGGCGATGACATCCGAAGCCATGACGGGCGTTCCATTCGCATCGAGAGCATCAGCGAACAGCAAGGTCTTCTCATCTACTTGGGATCGGATTCCGAAGGTCAGATGCTTCGCATCGACGAGATGGATCTTGACCACCAACTCCAGTTCAATCGGCCACAGGATCGACTCTTTACTGGACAATTTGATTCTTCGGAAAGTTTTAATCTCAGACACGAGACACAGAACCTCCTAGGTCAGCTGGATCAATCCGAAGTCCGCGGGCTCATTGGGAGTCGAACCAGCCTGATCCCACACCAACTCTACATCGCCCACGAAGTTGCGAGCCGTGAAGCCCCTCGTGTCCTTCTGGCCGATGAGGTCGGCCTTGGTAAGACCATTGAGGCCGGCATGATCATCCACCACCAGCGGATGACGGGTAGAGCCGATCGTGTCCTCATCATCGTGCCTTCTGCGCTTCTCCATCAATGGCTGGTCGAGATGCGGCGTCGCTTCAATCTGAAGTTCAGCCTCTTTGATCAAGAACGTTATCTTGAGACCCATGAATCGAATCCCTTTCAAGCCGAACAGCTGGTTCTACTGAGTCTCGATTTCCTCATGGAGGACAGCGAACGTCAGCAAAAGCTGATTGAGGCAGGCTGGGATCTTTGTATCGTTGATGAAGCCCATCACCTGGCCTGGTCTGAATCCTTCGTCAGCCCGGAATACCGTCTAATCGAGACCTTAGGACAAGCGGTTCCTGGGCTTCTCCTCCTGACGGCGACACCCGAACAGCTCGGAAAACAGGGGCATTTTGCGCGCCTCAGACTCCTAGACCCTGACCGCTTTCACAGTTACGAGCGATTTCTTGAGGAAGAAGAGGCCTATGCAGGCCTCGCCGATGTGATTCATCACCTCCTCGATGATCCCATTCTCGACCTCAAGACTTTGGAAAAGCTTCATCAATTGATTGCTGAAGATCTGGCTGAAGAGCTATTTGATCAACTGAGTGACCCCAAATCCTCGAACGCCGCACGCTCTGCGCTCATCCAGCTCCTACTGGATCGTCACGGCACGGGACGGGTACTCTTCAGAAATACTCGGGCCACTGTAAAAGGATTTCCAAAACGGGCGCTTCATCACACCGCCCTCCCCTTGCCCGAGCACTACCAAGGGCTCATTCAATCCAAAACCAACGCGCTGGATGTCCAGCTCCATCCGGAACGATACCTTGAACCTTCAACGGATGCCGCTTGGTGGAAAAAAGACCCGAAAGTTAACTGGCTGGTGGACACCCTTAAATCCCTCCGCCCACGAAAAGCCCTGATCATTACGGCCCATCAAAATACCGCCATTGACCTCGAAGAAGCCCTTCGCACGGCAGGTATTCGAGCCGCCTTATTCCATGAAGGACTCAGCATCATTGCGCGCGACCGGGCGGCGGCGTGGTTTGCCGCAGATGAAGATGGGGCTCAGGTTCTCGTTTGCTCTGAAATTGGCAGCGAAGGCCGGAATTTCCAGTTTGCACATCACCTGGTGCTGTTTGATCTCCCCCTTAACCCTGACCTTCTGGAACAAAGGATTGGTCGACTTGACCGTATCGGTCAGACCGAGACTATTCAAATTCACACCGCCACGTTTGAACACTCAGCCCAACACCTTTTATTTGAATGGTATGAGCGGGGACTCAACGCATTCAAGGAGCTCAATCACGCCGCCCAACTCGTCTATGTCGAGCTTGGGAATGAATTGCGCGCACTTCTGCAGCATCCGGATGCGGAACGTTTTGAAGCCTTGATTGACCAGGCCAAGCAACGGTGTGCCGAAATTCAGGAGTCCCTGCACCAGGGCAGAGACCGGCTCCTCGAAATCAATTCCTGCAGGGAAGATCTCGCGAACCAATGGGTTCAATCCGTGCGCGCCATCGATCAAGACCCACACCTTTGGGCCTATCTGGAGCGGGTTTTTGATGCTTATGGCGTTCAGATTGAAGAGCATTCTAGTGACTGCTTCATCCTAAGACCCGGTGAACACATGAGAACGCAGTTCCCGGAACTTCCGGATGATGGCATGACCATCACCCTGAATCGTTCCATCGCCCTCGCCCGAGAGGATATGCATTTTCTGACCTGGGAACACCCCATGGTCACGGGCGCCATCGATTTGATCGCCAACAGCGAACACGGTAATGCCAGCCTGAGTTTCATGCAGCATCCGGACTTAGATCCCGGACTCCTGCTGCTTGAAAGCTTTCACATTATTCATTGTGTGGCTGACCCGAGACTTCATCTCGGCCGGTTTTTTCCGCCCGTTGTCGTCAGAACCCTAAGGGAACTGGGTGGCGATGACCTGAGCCACCTGGCCGCAGAAGATTTTGTCCTGATTCACCGGGGGATTGATCGTGAGCAGGCCGTGGAACTCATTCGAAGCCAAAGAAAAGAAATCGAATCCTGCCTCAAAGCTTCGGAGAAGAAAGCCAAACAGCAACTGAATGGCATCATTCAGGCCAGTGGAAAAAGCATGCTGGATGCTATGACCAAGGAACTAAAGCGTCTTGCAGCCCTTCGAAAGGTAAATCCTAATGTGCGTAAGGAAGAACTCGATCAGCTGAAAGAGAACGCACTGGAGATGAATGCGGCTATCCAAGCGGGCACACTTCGACTCGACGCCGTACGTTTGATTGTAACTGGCTAATGTACAAAAGCATCGTCCCTTAAATCCATAAAAGACCCGGAACCCGGCAAGAGGAACCACCCCATGCAGACCCATCCCTATGTGACCCTTTTCAAAAACGGTGATGGCAAAAATCGTCACCTGCTTGGTGGCAAGGGTGCGAATCTCTGCGAAATGACGCAGATCGGACTTAACGTACCCCCCGGGTTTGTGATCACAACCGAAGCCTGCCGCAGTTTTCTCCAACAGGGGCTTCTACCCTCTGGCCTTATGGAGCAGGTGATTCTGGGCATTCGGGATCTTGAGGTTCAGACAGGAAAACAGTTTGGGGGTGAATCCAATCCACTCCTCGTCTCTGTTCGGTCGGGTTCGGCACTCTCCATGCCGGGCATGATGGACACCATCTTAAACCTTGGCCTCAACACGACGACGCTTCAGGGGCTGATTCGTCTCACTCAAAATGAGCGCTTCGGTTACGACGCCTATCGTCGATTCATCCAGCTCTTTGGGAAAGTTGCCCTGGGCGTTAAGGAAGAACTCTTTGACCAGGCGTTTGAAGCGATTAAGCAATCGGCCGGAGTCAAGGCGGATGTAGCGCTCGAAGCGCGCCACCTCAAGGCCGCCGCAGAAGCGTTTCTAGCGATCGTGCAGGAACAAACCGGAAAGCCCTTTCCTGAGAACGTATTTGACCAGCTGGAACTCAGCATTCGCGCCGTATTCAACTCCTGGAACGGAAAGCGGGCTGTCGACTACCGAAAGCAGTTCAATATCACGCCCGAGATGGCCGATGGAACCGCGGTAAACGTCGTCAGCATGGTGTTCGGTAATCTTGGAAACGATTGCGCAACCGGCGTCGGCTTCACCCGAAATCCCGGTACGGGCGAGAATGAAATGTTCGGAGAATATCTCGTTAACGCGCAAGGTGAGGATGTGGTTGCGGGTATCAGAACCCCGAAACCCGTGAACGAAATGATGCGCGAGATGCCCGAACTCTATGCGCAACTCGTCGATCTTCGCAACAAGCTGGAAGCGCACTATCGCGAAGTCCAGGACTACGAATACACCATCGAACGTGGCGTTCTGTATTGCCTTCAAACCCGAAATGCCAAGATGAATGCCGAGGCCATGGTCCGGACGTCGGTCGAACTGCATGGCGAGGGCCTTATCACCAAAGAGGAAGCCATTCAGAGAGTCCAGCCACTCCTCCTTGAACAATTGCTACACCCAAGACTGGATCCTACCCAAGCGGGGACCCCCATTGCCCAGGGACTTCCCGCATCACCCGGTGCGGCGAGTGGTCGCTGTGTCTTTGATGCGGATCAGGCGGAAATGCTCGGCCGTCAGGGACAAGCTGTCATTTTGGTCCGTGAAGAGACCAAGCCCGAAGACATCCACGGCTTTTTCCAGGCTCAAGGCATTCTCACCAGTCGTGGCGGCAAAACCTCGCACGCAGCCGTGGTGGCACGAGGCATGGGCAAGGCTTGTGTTGCAGGGGCTGAAGGCATTGAAGTCGATGGTCGCAACCGAATCGCAAAGCTGGGAGAAATCACCTTACGAGAAGGCGACCTCATCACCATTGATGGGAGCTCGGGTTATGTCTACCTCGGAGAGATCCCAAAGCTTCCACCGGAATTTTCTGAGGCCCTGAAGACCCTCCTTTTCTGGGCGGATGAAACGGCTCACCTCAAGGTCATGGCCAATGGCGATACACCCGACATGGTTCAGGTTGCCATGCGTTATGGTGCCAAAGGCATTGGGCTTTGCAGAACCGAGCGCATGTTCAATGCCTCGGATCGACTCCCTGTCGTTGTCGAAATGATTTTGGCCCAGACCCTGACCGATCGGCTGCAAGCGCTCGATCAGTTGCTGCCGATGCAGCGACAGGACTTTCTGGAAATGCTCAAACTTGCAGCCCCCAATCCTGTCACGATCCGTCTCCTTGACCCCCCGATGCATGAGTTTCTCCCAAGCGAGCAACAATTGCTCGATGAAATCGAGGGACTTGAAGAGTACCGTCTCGCCATCCGAGGTCGTACCGCAGCGCTTTCGGCCCTCAAGCTCCCTGAGCAAGGTTTGGACGGGCTTTTGACTGAGGATCAAATTAACAGTGTGATCAGCAAGAAGTCCCTGATGCTTCGAAAAGTCAGGGATTTGCATGAAGTAAACCCTATGCTGGGACATCGGGGGGTTCGTCTCGGTACGACTTACCCAGAAATCTACGCCATGCAAATAAGAGCGATCCTCGAAGCTACCGCGCAGTGCCTAGGCCAGGGGATCGCTGTACAGCCCGAAATCATGGTCCCGCAGGTCATTACGGTACAAGAACTCAAGTACGTCCGAGAGATCGTTGACCGTGTCCGTGAGGATGTCGAGACCCGGACGGGTCAACGCCTCACGTTCAAGTTTGGCACCATGGTGGAAACGGTACGCGCCTGTATGCGCGCCTCGGATCTTGCTGGCTTTGCCGAATTCTTTTCCTTTGGCACCAATGACCTCACTCAGGCAACCTTCTCCTTCTCTCGGGAGGATGCAGAAAACAAGTTCCTTCCACTTTATACCGACAAGGGGATTTTGCTGGATAACCCCTTTGAAAAACTCGATACCAAAGGTGTAGGCGTTCTCATGCAGATGAGTCTGGACCATGGCAGAGCCCGAAATCCGGGGCTCAAGGTCGGGATTTGTGGTGAACAGGCCGGAGATCCAGACTCTATTCGTTTCTGTGATGAGATCGGCATTAATTACGTGTCCTGCTCCCCTCATCGGGTGCCGATTGCTCGCCTCGCTGCAGCTCAGGCGGCGATCGGACAGGGAGGCAGCCGAGCGCAGCCCCAAGCATCCACTCCAGAGCCAACGATCCAGAGGCCCACCATCAGTATGGATCCAGCTCCGGCGCCGGTCGTAAGGGCACCTGAACCCACACCACTTCCAGTACCCGAAGTGAAACCCATGGTAGAGCCCCCCATCGAATGGCCTGAAGAAGAGGAAGAAGAATTCGAATCTTCCTGGGCAGAGCCTACCCCGGTCCCCGAGACGGCGAATCCCCTCACTCCGGGCCTCACGCTCGAACCCGAAACACCCGAGCCCATGAATCTAGAAAGCGCTCCGCCCCTCATGCCGGAGCCCGTGATAGAGAGGGCTCAACCCATCGCCCCCCCCATCCGTGAGGCTGCACCCACTCTGGAAGCGCCACAACAGGAACAACCTCCGGCTCCCCCCTTAGGCTCAGAAACGAGAGCGAATGAGTCTAAAGAAAAACCCAAAGCTGAGGGCAATGCGTTCATGCGCTCGATTCGATCCGTCAAACGCTTTATCGATTATGTCGATAAACCCAAAGCGGACGAGGACCCCACCCGAGATATACGGGGAGGTGCACCCATCCGCCTCGTCGGTGGCGTTCCGGTTGAAATTCCAGAGACGCCCCGCATTAAAACTACACCGCCCGTCACTCCGGTCGCGGAAACCCCAGTCAATCCTCGCCAGGAGGAATCGGTGAGCCTGTCACCCGTTTCCCCTGCCCCTGTGAACACGCCAGAACCTGCCGCACCCGCACCAAGGGCCACAGGGGTTGAAGCCTATCTCAGCGAAATGGCATCACAGACGGCCAGACCTTCCGAAGAGCGCAGGGTCACTCCCCCAACCCCCTCTAGCGTCACAACGCCTCAGGCTGAAGCGTTCCAGGCTCAGATGGAACGCCCTGAACCCCCTCCTGTCCGTCAGTCAACCGGAGTTGAAGCCTATCTCAACAGTATGGGAACCCCTCCAGTGACTTCTGCCATTGAAGAACCTGTGACACCACCCCCCGTCATCACGCCGAGCTTTGAACCGCCCCAACCTAAAGTGGCTCAGACCGATCAGAAAAAAGCACCTGAGGGTGGCGTGCGCAAAGCGCTTTTCAACATCAAGCGGTTCAAGGACTACATTGACAAACCCCCTCATGAATGAGGTCGCTCACAAGCGCTCCCAAAAGGCCCTTCTTCAGGGCCTTTTGCTGTCTATGTGGTGGTGGATTGGCCTGACCGGAATCCCCTCTCTAACCCATGCCGCACCCAATTCAGAAGAGCTTAAAATTCTGAATGAATCTGACAATCGGATGATGGCGGCAAGAAAGAAAATCATCAGCGAATCACTGGAACTCACCCCTGAAGAAGCCAAGGGCTTCTGGCCCGTTTACGAAAGCTATCTTCAGGAATTGACCAAGCTGGATGACCGAAGACGCAATATCCTGAGTGACTATGGAGAAAACTACGACAACGTCAGTGATGAGGATGCCGAACGCTTTTTGATCTCACGCATGAAGCTCCGCCAGGATCGTTATCGCATCATGATGGAGTTTGTTCCCAAATTTGAGCGTGTCTTGCCGATGAAGAAATTGGCACGCTACTATCACATCGAACTCAAAATCCGCTCTTTCATTGATGCGGGCATTGAGGAAGAGCTCCCCCTTATCCGCTAATCCAACACGGAGCACCCTCTGTCTTTAGCCGCCCATTTTGCTCTTCTAGCTTCGACTATCCGACTGGGAATACTGGGGTTGCTTTGGGTTTTCTCCGCTGATGTTTTGGCCGAAAACCCATCCAATGACCCAGCCGCCTCAAGACTGCCACCCGGCGAGGTGCAGCATCAAAAAGAGGCCATGCAAGAAAACCGTAAGTTTCAGATTTTCCGTGACCATGGAAGGCTTGAAGCCAGAACCCTGTTCCAATCCAAGGAAACCTTCATCCCTCAAAGCCCTGAAGGCCTTACGGCAAAAAAGGAAATCGAAGCTTTACTCCACTATGCCGATGAAAGGGCCGACCAGGCGACCGCCAACTTTTTAAAGGGCCGGTACAACCGTTCCAAGGCTAGGCTTCCCGAAAACATTGAGACATGGCGCTCCAATCCAGATGTCTCGAACCCGGGCCCCGACATCGCCAATTTCCCAAACAGCCCCTTTACGCTGCCCCAAGGTCGCTTTTACGTTGAGCTTGCACCCGTATCCTACGCAGGTCCCAGCCGAGCTACACCCGCCCAATTCAGCACCCAGTTCCTGCTGCGCTATGGCTTCACCGATGATATCGAGCTCCGACTGTTCGGTAATGGCGAGACCTGGAGCGGGGGCGGGACCTCTCCCTCCTGGAATTTTTCCCCACTGGTGTTTGATACCAAAATCCAGCTTTGGACCGAGCAGGAAGCATTTTTCCTCCCTGCAGCCGCTTTTGAAGGCTATATCCAGACGGAGTGGCTGGGAGATAGCGTCACCAATAATGGGACACAACCCAGCCTCATGCTGAACTTTGACCAATCACTCCCTTTTGACATCGACTTCGAATACAACCTGGGTGCTGTTCGCACCAATTATTTCGGCACCAATGAATGGAAGTTCAGTTTTCAGTGGGCCTTCCAACGCGATCTCTTCAACAAAAATCTGGCCGTTTTCATTCATGGCTATTACAACGCAGCCTCACTACCACGCGTACCGACCCAGGATTTACCTGCAAGCGCCCAAGGCCTTTACGGCGCCTCGAACATCACTCAAAACGTCGTTGGTGCAGGGCTCATCTGGACCTTGAATACCCGCGTGGCGCTCTTTGCCCAGACCAGCGGCGGTACCAATAGCTATAGCCCTTCAATCGTGAGCTATGCCGGGGCCGCCTTCGCCTTTTAAGGCCTGTCGAGCGCCATAGACATGGCTTTTTGATGCGATCTGGTGTAGTATTCTCCATTCTGCTCAGACCAGCCACTCCACCCTGAATGGACGTCCTCCTTGGAGGTTATCAACGTCGGTAGCGACCGGGTTCCACCCAACGCCATTCTGGATTCGCTGTTTTTACCAGACCATCGCCCTTGCCATGCTTCTACTGACAGGCTCGGGTGTCGTCCATCGAACGCTCTTCATGCATAGCGTTCAGCCCCGACGATTTCATATTCATTGTGCCGAGTGCCAATGAACATTGTGTTCAACCCCTATCCGTGAGGATCCTCATGATCAGACTGCACGTTGGAAATCTCCCCAGTGACTTTAACGAAAAGGAACTTGCTGAACTTTTTTCGGAGTTTGGTCGCGTGTTCAATCATTCCATCACCCGGGATATTTTCACCGGCGCCTGCCGCGGCTTTGGCTGGATCGAAATGGAAGGCCATGAAGCTCGCGCGGCTATCCAAGGCCTCAATGGCAAAACCGTCAAGGGCAATAGCCTGCGAGTGGGTGAAGAACGTGCACGCTCCAATACGCGTCGCCGTTAATTAAGACCCCTCGCATCGAGATCAAAAGGCCGGTTTTAAACCGGCCTTTTTTGTTATCCTCGAAGGTGAAATAAAACCCACCAAGAGGTGTCCAACATGGGATTTCTAGCAAACAAGAAGGCTCTGATTGTCGGGGTCGCCAGTGACCGATCCATTGCCTATGGTATTGCGGAGGCCATGGTCCGCGAAGGGGCCGAAATCGCACTCACTTATCAGAATGAGAAACTCAAGCAACGTGTTGAAGATCTGGGGCACACGCTGGGCGCTTCCACAATCCTTCCTTGTGATGTCGCCAACGATGCCGAGATTGATCAGTTGTTCTCAGACCTGAAGGCGCATTGGGGCGCCCTTGATATCATCATCCATTCCGTGGCCTTTGCGCCAAAATCCGCGCTCGAAGGCAATTACCTCGATTCGGTCACTCGGGATAACTTTCGAATTGCCCATGATGTCAGCGCCTATAGTTTTGCAGCCTTGGCCAAAGGTGGACGGGCACTCATGGAAGGCCGCCAGGGGGCGCTCCTCACACTGAGCTATCTCGGTGCCGAACGGGCGATGCCCAACTACAATGTCATGGGTGTGGCTAAAGCAAGTCTTGAGGCCAGTGTCCGTTATCTGGCGACTTCGCTGGGACCCGAGGGCATCCGCGTGAATGCGGTTTCTGCAGGCCCCATTCGAACACTCGCCGCATCAGGCATCGCCAACTTCAGGGAAATGTTGTCGAAAGGGGAACAAGCATCCCCCTTACGCCGAAACATCACCATTGAGGAGGTGGGCAATGCCGCCGCCTTCCTCTGCTCGGACCTCGCATCCGGCATCACGGGCGAAATCGTCTACGTGGATGGAGGCTACAATATTGTGGGACTCAGTATGAGTTAGGGCTTGGATGGGGTCTCAAGCGGCTTTAGCCACCAGCGACTCATAGGTCCCTGACGCTTTAGGTCTTCAAGACCCACCCGGCAGAATTCATGACCGCGGTCGACGCTTTCGGCGATCAAAAGCCCAACATAGACGCCAAAGTGGGTCCGGATGCGGTTTTCGAATTGCCGCGGATCCAAATGGGGGTTCGGACCTGGTCCCTTGGCAATATGATCGAGATCTTGGCGAAGCTTGGATTCGTTCAATTCGAGTCCTGCACAAAAATCAGCCAAGACCACCGATTCCGCCAGGACTCTCAGCGCTTTTTGTGATTCGACGCCGGCTAACTCCTGAACTCTTCGATCCACGCGCTGTAACTGAAGCTCGACTTTAAGGCCCTGCTGACTGAGCGCTGAATCGGCCGAAACCTCAGTAAGTCCGCTGAAGAGCACTAGGAACAGGCCCAGTCCCCAAAAGCGGTTTGGAGTGCCGTGAAAAAGGTATAGGGTATTCATGGTGAAGAAACACTAACATAGAACACCTCTTCATCAATAATTGATTGACTCGACTTTTCAACACACCACGCTCACGATGCCTATTCAGATTCCCATGGATGCCCTCGAGGAAACCACCCTCCTTAGGATGCTGCAGGATTTTGTCACCCGTGATGGGACCGACTATGGAAGGGTTGAGACTG
>CAYFLM010000049.1:0-11012 GCA_964343925.1 uncultured Methylococcus sp. | reverse complement strand
TTTTCGATATCGTCTCCGATGCCACCTTATCCCGGACGGCCCCGTAATAATCCCCGCGATTGAAACCCTCAAAATCGAAGGACCGAGCGGCCTCGGCACTCCAGAGTCTTAAAAGTGAGCAGTTTTTAACGTGGTAGCCCAGAATGGGTGTGTCATAGGGGATCCCAACAACCACGCGTTCGGGTAACCATCGAACACGGTAACGGCCTCGCTCATCAGTATAGCCCTCGGTTCTCCCCCCGAGTTTGACCACCTGAGAAAACTCAGGACGTGCAAGCTCCCAAACATTGCCATAGTGCAGCCATTTGTCCGTCGTTTCCTGCTGCCAGCCGTTGTGAATTGCTTGATCAAAGATCCCGAATTCATAGCGAATACCATAGCCTGTTGCGGGATAGCCAAGCGTTGCCATCGAATCCAGATAACAGGCAGCGAGTCGACCGAGCCCCCCATTTCCGAGCCCCGGCTCTTCTTCTTTTCGAATGAGATCGTCGATGGGAATGCCCAAAGCCTCAAGGCCCTCACGAGCACTCTCCATCAAATCGAGATTCAACAAGTTATTGCCAAGATGCGGTCCGACTAAAAATTCTGCAGAGAGGTAAGCGACTTGCTGCACATCCGGGTGATTTTGGGCCTCAAGCTGCAATACCCAGTGTTCCATCAAGCGATCCCGAACCGTTAGGGCAAGTGCCTCATAACGTTGTTCTTTGGAAGCAAGCTCCAAGGTTCTTCCAAGGGAGAATTTGAGATTCTCCAAAAAAGCATTTCGGAGGGTATCGGGTGCAATTCCCGTTCGGGTATTTTCAATCGTCGAATGCTTGGATTTCTTACTCACGCAGTGGACCTCTTGCTCAACCCATCTAGGCTTCAGGGATAAAAAAAGCCCGGCTCCCAGTTATCAGGGAACCGAGCTCCATCCGAATCGTTCGGGGATCAGGAGGCCTGCGCCTCTCCAACCTGAATCATCGGGGTTTCCTGACGTTTTTTAAAGTTCTCACGGGCCGCATCGGAGCCTTCTGAGAAGGCCTTGGTAATGAGGGTGTTCTTGGGGATGAGACTTCCGACCACCAGAGCGCCAAAGGTGACGCCGTAGGAAACGAAATAAACACCGTTGTAGACCACCTGTTCAACCGACTTGCCCACAGTTGGAACAAAGCTCACCACTGCCGTTTGAGCCTTGTTGGCGCTGGCCTTAACACTCGCAACGACCGTATTGGCCACTGAGACCGTTTCTTCTGGAAGTGGTGCGGATTCAAGCTTTTCCGCTGCTTTGGTTTTGGTTGCCATACGTGCACCTCACACATAAAGGTTTAAAAGTTCGACAGGATCACTCTCACATACTGAAGAAAACACCGCAATAACTTTTGAAGAAATTCAGTCTTCTCCGCTTTTAACAGTGGACCTTAATCCGCAATGATAGTTTCGGCCGCCTGAACGGATAATTCCTGTTCCATTCGAAGGCGTCGTTCCGATTCGATGCGGGCAACCTTTCGAAGGGGCAGCAAGCCATTACCGAGCGCAAGTAAGGCAGAAACGTTATTGGTCACGACCGAAGTCGCAACCCCAAAACCCATAAAGAATACCCCGGCCACACACAGCACATTGGGGACCACGATCATAATCCAGCTATTTCTGACATTCCGTTTCATGCTTGAAGCCAGATCCATCAATTCACACAGCTTCGTAAGCCCCTGCTCCATAAAGACGATATGCGCCGTGTCCGTCGCAATGGAAGTGGCGCCACTCAGAGAGATCGAGACATTGGCTTTTTTGAGTGCGATAGAGTCATTGATGCCATCTCCAACAAAGAGTACCACCCGCCCTTCCTTTTGAAGTGCTTCAACGTGGGCCGCCTTATCTTGCGGCAAGACCTCCGCAAAATAACGATCCATCCCCAGCGATTCAGCCAGTTTCCGTGTGGGCGCCTCATGATCGCCCGAAATAATGGCGATATGGCGTATCCCTCGTGCCCGAAGTCCTTTCACCAAATCCCCTACTTCAGGACGTACGGAAGCTCTAAGCTCCAGAACGCCGGCTAGTTTTCGCTCAATCGCCACCAACACCATCGAGAAACCTTCGAGGTGAGCCGCTTCAAACAAGGCTTCCAAGTGAGCAGGTATCTCAATGGCTTCCATATCCATGAATCTTCGACTTCCGACATGGATCACTTGGCCTTCAATGCTGACTTCAATCCCAAATCCCAACTGATACTGGGTGTCATCCGGAGGAGGGAGCGTCAGACCCAGCTCTTCAGCCTTATGCAAAATCGCCGCCGCGATAGGATGGTGAAATTTCTGTTCTGCCGCCGCCGCAAAACGTAACACCTCGACCTCTCCATAGGGAGCTATGGCATGGATGGCACCCACTTCCGGCCGTTCACGTGTCAAAGTCCCGGTCTTATCAAATAGGACCGTATCCACCTCATTCATGAGCTCCATGGCGCGACCATCCTTTACCAGGATGCCTTTTTGCGCACAGAGATTCAGCGTAGACAGCATGGCAAGCGGTGCCGCCATACGGATGCCCGTCCCCAAATCGCTGTTCATTGCAGCTACAGCAGCCTGGGGTCCCAGGGTTGAATAGGCCAGCGCGCCGGCCATGAGTGTTGGAATAACCGCCTGATCAGCGAGCCGCTCACCCGAGTGCTGGGAGGCGAGCTTATATCCTGCCGTATCATTCAGAATTTGGCTGATCTTGGCTGACGCCGTTTCACTTCCCGCACGGTCCACTTCAACCAGGATTTTTCCACCAACCAAAATCGTCGATGCAAAGACTTTCTCTCCGACACCTTTTTCGGCGGGCTGTGATTCACCGGTCAGCATTTGCTGATCAATCATGGCCAGACCTTCCACGATGTGGCCATCCACTGGCACCATATCTCCGGTGTGCACAATGACGCGATCCCCAGGCACCAAATGCTCTAGCGATACCTCGACTTCCATACCCTCACGCAGCAGCCAGACGACTTGGGGTTGTTTGCCGAAGGCACTCAAGAGCATTTTTTTGGAGCGGTCCTCCGTCTTTTGGACCAGCGTTCGACCAAATGATAGGCACCAGGCCAGGATAGCTCCAGGAAACACCTGAAGGGTTGCAAGACAACCGACCACCACCACCGAGTCTAAAAAATCGACGCCTACGGTTCTCCGCTCTTTGAGCACTCGATAGGCATTCCGAAAGCTTGGCATCGAGGTAAAGGCAAAAATACCCGCAGCAACCGGTATTAATGGCGGCATCGAAAACTGAGCGAGCGCCGCGACACCGATGGAACCCGTGCAGATGGCCAGATCATGATCAAGTCGATCAAGCTCTGCTTGATGCTCTGCATGTTCCAAGGCGCGATCCAACACTTTGAACAACTGATTTCTACCCAGTCGCCTGGGGTCAAATTCAATCTTGACTCGACAACGCCTCGAATGGGTCTCGAACCAGATGATGCCCGGAAGATTAATCAGTGCGCGTTCCAGTGCGTCGGTCAGAGAACGCTTACGATACAGCGCTGGATGGCCTAACTGTAAAACACCTGGACGTTCTGACAGCAGCTGAAACCCTGTAACCGAAGTGCCATAGCGATGATAGTGCAAGGTCCCATGTCGATCAGTGGCCGTTCCGGGGGCAGCGACCCAGAGGGTAGCGCCGTCAGATGAGAGTCCCTGGGGATTATTGGGGGAAGTCACGTAATCCAGAGCCTCTGCAATTTGAAGCAGAACGGCATTAAGGGGGATTTGATGTGAGTTGAATCGAAGGTCGATTGAAGGCTCAGAACCTCCATGACGGATGAGACCGGTCACGGCATCGACTGAGAAAACCGCCTGAACAAAATGCAGGAATGTACGACTGTTGACATCTTCCAGCCCCAAGGCCCCATGAATATGAATGCGGCCCAAGGGAGAACATTCCAGCTTAGGCACCGCTAAGGGAAGTGGGTTAGGCTGGACCAACGGCGGCTTAATTAGCTTGGATCGCGCAGCGTGCTGAGGTGAGCCGGGTTCAGAGAGAATGGGCGAGGTGGCGATTTTCTTTCGCTCGCCTCTTCTTTTTGAAGGGGTAGATGACACTCGCCCTTTAGATGAATCTTGCATACCGTGTTGAATGACAGCCTTTGGGCCGCAGGGGGATATTACCGGGCGCGGAACCACCAACAGGCGGAGCGAGTGGCCGGTGCTTTTCGAAGGATTGGTTTTGGTTCCGAGCGTTCCAAGGCCTCTCGCGCCAGGGGTCTTTTCCCCCAATTCAAGCGACTAGAAACCCTCACCTGCTCATTGAATAATTCAAAAAAGTTCATCGCCCCAAAGCCAAAAACAATCACCTCGATTGGGCAAGATACCGGCGAAATATGACAAATTCGTGATAGGGGCATTCAACACTTTGAGAATTGCTGGCGATTCATACAACCGTAACGTCAAAGCGGTAGAGTCGCACTGGCCCCATTGTTCGTGGCTAACACCGATTTTCATGCATGCACAAAAGCCCCGTTCGTATCACACGGTCGGCATGGATGAGTGCCTTCGTGGCGAGGACGTCTTAAATGAGCACTCCCGCACTTTCTATCCATCCGACACTCGGCACCTCTTCAAACACGAGGGGTGGGACTTTTGTTGAGCTCGAACATCTTCAGCGGTTTCGCTATCCAGGCCTGGCCTTAGGACTTAGCGTCGTCATCCTTCCGCTTGATTTTGCCCTGGGACCCCCCATCGTCGGGCTGGCCATCATCAAAGCTTCATTGCCGAGATGGAAGAAGACACTCGCCAATATTCGTCAAAAGGGACGACCCGATGCAGACATACTCGAGTCGCTCTGGATTCTGTTTCATACGCTGACCGGCGAATTATTCGCCCCTGCACTTTCACTGGTCATGGTTGAGGCGGCCAATACGCTTCGAGATCTCACAGCACGAGCCAGCGAACAGAGTCAACCAGAACTCATCCCAAACCGCCCCTACTGGATCGAACGAAAGAAAAGGCGAAGAAAAGTCCTGAGTCAGCACCTGGAGCTTGGCGATGCCGTAATCTTGGGTGTAGGTGACCGCATTCCAGCGGATGGCATCATCCTGAGGGGTCAAGGCCTGATTGATCAGGGGATGCTCACCGGTGACTCGCTGTTCGTGACACGAGGTCCCGAAGAAACCATTTATGCCTCGACCGTTGTCGTGAAAGGTCAGTTGGTGATGACCATTACCCGACTCGGGTCGGAGACCCGGGCTTTCCGCATGGTCGCCGATGATATGGATGCGGATCCTGAGGACACCCGCATCAGTGACTACATGGAGGAGCTTGGCAACAAGGCGGTAGCCCCGGCACTGGTAGCCAGCAGTGCGCTCTTCCTCCTGACCGGAAATGTGCATCAATCTATCGCACCGTTGCAGCTCGACTTTGCTCAAGGGGTTGGGGTCGGCGCACCGGTTCCGGTTTTAACCAGTTTGCAGCAGGCCACCCAAAAGGGCCGTGTTCTGATCAAGGGGGGACATAGTCTTGAGCATTTGGCCCATCTGGACGCCATCGTGTTTGACAAGACGGGCACCCTCACCCAACAGGCCAGTGAGATCGAAACTGTCCGATCTTTTGATCCTGAGTGGACTGAGGACCGTCTGCTTGAAGTTGCCGTTTCTGCGAGCAGCTATACCCTGCACTCCTTCTCCCTGGGCTTACAGGCTTATGCGGACAAACTCAAGATCAACTACGAAAGTGTGGATCCTATTGAATCCACCGATTCCGGAGTCATGGCCAGCGTCAAAGGCCATGAGGTCCTCGTCGGAACCAATCACTTCCTTAAGGCCAGAGGTCTCAAGGTGGATGAGGACTATCATCGAAAGCACAAATCCGTCATTCGGGACCGTTCGATCCGTTACATTGTGATCGACGGGACGATTCTAGGGGCGATCAGTTACACCAATCCGATTCGTCCAGAAAGCGCGGTGTGCATCGAAAAACTCCAGTCGCTGGGCATCGCCTGTTATCTCTTTACAGGAGATAACAATCAGGCCGCCAATGCCGTTGCCTATAAATTGGGCTTCAAGCCGTCCAATACCTTCTCGGACCTTTCCTCGGGGGGCAAGGTCGAGATGCTGACGAAGCTCAGGCAACACCATCGGGAGATCGCTTACGTCGGTGACGGGATCAATGACCTCCCCGCTTTAAGACATGCAGACCTTGGCATTACGTTTCGAGATACCAACTCGTTGGCGGTCGAATGTGCCGATATGATCCTGCTCGATGACTCACTTCTGGGGATTCCTTACGCCATTCAGCTCGCACGAAAATCAATGAACATCGTGCATCAGAACATCATCATCGTAACCGCGGCTAATTTTGCGGCCATTACCGGAAGTCTACTTTTTAACTTGAGCGCACTCGGTTCGGTTCTGGTCAACAACGGCGCCACTCTCTATGCAGGACTCAATGGTCTAAAGCCTCTGACCTACGGTGAGCGTATTGACCCTGAACTCGATCGAAATCTCATCCGAGGGGATCAGGCCCTCCTGGGCATCCCCTGGCGTAAGCGCCGGAGAAGTGGACTGGGTCGTTTGCTGGAAAATGGGGACACCCGAGGTTCAGCATGAATTCCATCCGGATCCTCTTTCCCTCCCTCTTTGCCATCCTCATCCTCCTCTCGGTTGGCATCGTCGCAACCATTTCTCTCATCAGCCAGACACGAGAGGCTAAAGAGACGGCTGAAATCATGCTGGATCTCATCGGAACCACCATTGATGACAACATCTACAAAAACCTGTCTTCGGCCTATAGCCTGACGCGTATCTACGCCCATCTCATCCAGGAAGGCAAAACGCCGCTCGAGCACGGGACCCTGAGCCCGAAATTCGTTCGCTACATGATTGATTCCGTCCGTTCTCAAAGCCTCATGTCTCGGGGACTCAACCTCAGCGTTATTCTGCCGGATGGTGAGAGCCTGACTTTAGACCGGAGACCCACCGCAACCCCCGTGGTAAAACTCGTTGATGCGCGACAGGATGGCTATCTCCGATGGCATTCCTTTGATGGCTACAAACCCCACATCCAACCGATGGTGGTTGAGAAAACCTATTTTGATCCCCGCAAGGAAACGGCCTACCAGGAGGCCCTCAAACGGCGGGATACCACTACCGCCCCGATTCATAAAACCCCTCTCAACCGTGAAGGGTTTGTCGTCACCGTCGCTGAGCCTGTGTTTGATAGCGAGGGACAGCTTAAAGCCGTTCTGTCTTCAGATGTCGATATTCGAACCATCGGCATCTATCTCAGAGGGCTCAGACTGCCTGACGGCACGGTCGTTATCGTCTTTAATTCAGAAGGGAATCTGATCGCCTCCACCTTAAGACAATCCGACGAAGCCATCGGAACACAAGACCTCAATGTCCTTCCCCTCTTGAGCACCAACGCGGATCCATTGATTCGCGAAACCGCAGCATCTGTCCTTCGTAATCATGGCAGTTATGAGGTCGATCAAAAACGAATCTTTGTTGAGGGGAGCGGCACTGATCGTGACTATGTCTACACGGCACCGCTCGACAATAACTTTGGCCTCAATTGGAAGCTCGCCGTTATCATCCCGGAAGCGGGGCTCATCAAGAACTTTGTCCATGGGATCCATCTCACCGCTTGGTCGACCGCCGGCCTGATTATCATCGCCATTCTATTTGGGTTGGGCCTTGCGACCTGGGTCATCCGTCCTATCTTGACCTTAGGTGAAGCGGCAGAGGCGCTTGAAAAAAATCAACTCCTGGATCCCCCTCTGCCTGTTCGCGAACTGGAGCGCGACACCCTCAGAAAAAATGAATTTGGCCATCTGGCGAAGGTTTTTTTGAGGATGATTGAAGAAATTCGAACCCGACATAAACTCCTCGAAATACAACTCGAGCAGCTCCGGGTCGACATCAGCCACGAGGACAAGCATGAGGAATTGAACGCGATTACTCAATCAGAGTTCTTTATCAATCTTAAAGCCCGTGCCTCTGAAATGAGAAACCACCGCTTTAAGGAAATCGAACTTCAAATTGAAGATTCAGAAACCGATATCAATGGCCTCAAGGACATTCTCGAGCCGCATCCGCCGGCCCCATCTCAAGATAAGGAGAACGCCTGAATGGGAAAACTCATTGCCATCCACTCCTTTCGAGGCGGCACCGGTAAATCGAATATTTCGGGGAACCTCGCCGCACTGCTTGCCGCTCGTGGCCATCGGGTCGGCCTGATTGATACGGATATTCAATCCCCAGGGGTGCATGCGCTGTTTAATTTTGCCCCAGAATCGGTCACTCATACGCTGAATGATTATCTGCAAAAGCGCTGTGCGATCGAAGATGCGGCCTACGAAGTGACCGTATCCATTCCAGAAACGCTTAGAAAACCCGCCTCGGCCCTTTTTCTCATTCCATCGAGCATGAGGAGCGGTGAAATCACACGGATTCTCCAGGACGGGTTTGATGTGGGGCGACTCAACATGGGATTTCAGCAGTTGATTCAGAAATTCGATCTCGACTACCTCCTGGTGGACACGCATCCGGGCGTCAATGAAGAAACCTTACTCGCTGCAGCCATTTCAGATACCCTACTGCTCATTTTGAGACCGGATCGACAGGATTATCAGGGGACCGCCATCATGCTCGAGCTTGCAAAGCAGCTCGGGGTCCCTCGGATTTCTCTGGTCATCAATAAGGCCGTCAATCAAAAAGATTTTCAGGCCATGACACAACGGGTTGAAGCCTCATTCGGTCATTCCGTCCTCGGAGTCATCCCCCTCTCTGATGAAATCGCTGCCCTTGGCAGCACGGGCCTCTTTTGCTTCAAGGCCCCTAAACATGCCATGAGTAAGACGCTGAACGCCATTGTGGACACCCTTTAACTCCAAGCCTTAACCCAGGACACCGTTATGACGAGCATGATCAAGCTGATCAAATTTTCAGATTTTTTTACCATTGGAAATCTGTGCTGCGGGGTATTGGCCATCTTTGCGGCCTTTGATCATCAGCCAGAACAGGTCGGCTTTCTGATTCTGGGTTCAATGTTATTGGATGCACTCGATGGGAAAGTCGCTGCCTGGATGCATGAAAAAAATGCCTTGGGCAGGGAACTTGATTCGCTTGCTGATCTGGTTTCCTTCGGCGTCGCTCCGGCCGTGCTGTTTTATACCCTTGCGCCACATGCCCTCATTACGACCACGATCCTATTGGTCTTCATTAGCTGTGGGATGCTGCGTCTTGCTCGCTACAATATTTCATCGGGCCAGGGTTTCGAAGGGGTACCGATTACGGTCAATGGCCTCTTATTTCCTGCACTGATATTTCTTTCCATCCACTGGCCCGTCCTCTACCCCTATTGGCCCTTCGTCTTTCTAACGATGGGAGGACTTATGGTTTCCAGCCTTAAAATAAGACGCCTTTTTTAGTACGCCAGAATGTTAGGATCATCCCTTTGACATGAGATCCTGAAGTTAAGATAAGCGGATCGAAATATTACTGTTACAAAACTTCCGCATAATTGAGCGAGATCGTAGCTTCCCAATACGACCATGAATCCACCGCCGCAGACGACCAGCGCTCCCGAGGAACATCACCGCATCCTACTCAAGGAGGTGCTTGAGCGACTCAGCCAGCATGAGGCGGACTGTGCAGAAGCCGATACCCAGGATCTTCGCCCTCAGGGCTCACACGAACGTACGCCAGCCGATCATCTCAGTAGCGCCCAGATCGGCCTCAAGGCCTTGCTGGATGATCTTCATCCCGGTGATATCGCCTATCTACTCGAAGCACTCCCACTGGGAAAACGGATCGAAGTTTGGAATCTGGTCGATCCTGATTATGACGGTCCCGTTCTACTTGAAGTCTCAGATGCGGTCCGCGAAACCCTCATCTCATCGATGGACCGAAGTGAAATCCTTTCGGCCACTGAACAACTCGAAACGGATGAGATCGCAGATCTTGCACCCGACCTTCCCGATGACGTCATGCATGAAATCATCGTGGCGCTCAACGAGCAGAATCGACAACGACTCGAATCCGTTCTTGCTTCCGATGAGGATACGGTTGCAGCGCTGATGGATTTCAATTTCCTGACGATTCCAGAGGACACCACCCTCAGGGCGGTACTCCGTTACCTCAGAATTCGCGGCAATTTACCCGAGCATACCGATAAGTTGTTTGTGATTGATCAGGACAATACCCTCAAAGGGGCACTGTCGCTCAAGCGACTCATCTTGGGCCAACCCGAGAAACTGGTATCAGAGGTTATGGCCCAGGACATCGTCTATTTCCACCTTAACGATGATGCTCACGAAGTCGCCAGAGCCTTTGAGCGTTACGACCTTGTCACCGCCCCCGTGCTTAACGAAGCGCACCAGCTTCAGGGAAGAATCCGTGTGGATGCCATCGTCGATTTTATACGCCGTCATTCAGATGAAGAACAGTTGGCTGAGGCAGGCTTACGTGAAGATGAAGATATCTTTTCGAGTGTCTGGAAGAGTGCGCGTAACCGATGGTTTTGGCTTGCGATCAATCTGGTCACCGCCTTCGCGAGCACGCGCGTGATTGGCCTCTTTGAAGATACGATCATCCGGATCGTAGCCCTCGCATCCCTCATGCCCATTGTGGCCGGCATGGGTGGCAACACGGGTAATCAAACCAGCATGATGCTGGTTCGTTCACTGGCCATGGGGCTCATCACCCAGAACAATGTCAAACGCCTGGTCTTTAAGGAGCTTTTGATTTCAATCCTGAACGGTATGCTGTGGGGTTCACTTTTGGGTGGCCTGGCTTACCTCTTGTATCACGATCAGGATCTGGGCCTTGTCATGGCGGGCGCCACCCTGCTTAACCTCTTGGTTGCCGCCATTATGGGCTTGACGATCCCACTGGTTCGACACCGGATGGGACTGGATCCTGCCATTGGAACATCGGTGCTACTCACTGCCATGACCGATGGCATGGGTTTTCTGATTTTCCTGGGACTTGCGAGCCTCTGCCTTTAAGAGGTCGACTTTCCCCTCTTTCGACGGGTTGGCCTCAAACTGCTGAGGCCACCACTCCT
>CAYFLM010000048.1:0-11123 GCA_964343925.1 uncultured Methylococcus sp. | reverse complement strand
AATGCACAAAGACACCATTGATCGCCGGGTTTAAGTCCAGGAAATCCGAAGGCCTCATTGGGTGTCGTGAGATCATTGCCGCGACTTTTGGAGAAGACAAGGAATTCTTCGGTCATTTTCGCGCACACGATATGGAGGCCCCGGTCGTGTTCGTCCGTGTTGCAACAGCCATCTCGAAAGAAACCAGTCAGGGGATCCATGGAACAGGGTTTAAGGGGCTCACCGAGCACATTCAGAATCATGCGGGTATCCTCCCCCGATAGAGTGGTTTTTGAAACAGCATGTGGTGATCGCCGAGGGCACGCTCTTCGAAACCGGCCTCGCAATAGCAAAGGTAGTATTCCCAGAGACGAATGAAGGTCTCCGAGTACCCCAGCTTTTTGACCGCATCCAGGTTACGGAAGAAGTTTTCTCGCCAGATTCTTAAGGTGGTGGCGTAGTGCCGCCCTATGTCACGCGTGTAAACCAACTGGAGATCACTTCCTTTTGCGGCGGCTTCGATCAGGGGTTGGATGGCCGGAATACAACTGCCTGGGAAAATATAGCGTTTGATGAAATCTACTTCATCGCGAGCCGAAAGATAGTGACGGTCATTGATCGTGATGGTCTGCAGCAACATGAGACCATCGGGTTTGAGGAGCGCTGCACACTGTTTAAAGAACGTCTCAAAGAATTGGTGACCCACCGCTTCAATCATTTCAATCGAGACGAGCTTGTCGTAGGTGCCGGTGAGTTTCCTGTAGTCCTGTTTGAGCAGTGTGATCCGATCTTCAAGCCCTGCTTCCTGAATTCTCCGGGACGCCAGTGCGAGTTGATTGTCCGATATGGTGGTCGTGGTCACATGGCAACCGTAATGTTGAGCCGCGTGCAATGCAAATCCGCCCCAGCCGGTCCCAATTTCGAGGATCCGGTCTTCGGGTTTAAGATCCAGCAACCGACAGATTCGATCCAGTTTTGCAATGGACGCCTGTTCGAGTGTTAATTCTTCTGGCTCGAACAAAGCGCAGGAATACATCATCGTGGGATCTAAGAACGTCCTGAAGAAATCGTTGCCGAGATCATAGTGGGCGACGATGTTGCGCCGGCTCCCTCGCATAGTGTTGCGGTTCATCCAGTGAGTGATGAGGCGCAGAGGGGCACTAAGGATGGAGATACCGCCGTCAATTTGCTGAACGACCGAGCGGTTTCGAATCATCAGCCGGATGAGCCGAGTCAAATCTGAGGCCGACCAGTCCCCAGCCATGTAGCTCTCGGCGGTTCCGACGCTTCCCCCAAAAACGCTCTGCCCGTAAAAGGCAGGGCGACGAATCTCAAGGGTGACGGGTTCTGGAAAGCTGCCCGTTTTCCGACCAAAGCTCTGCTTTTCAAGGCCCGTAAAGATGAGTTCACCGTCCTTTATCTGACGAAGGACTTGATGAAGGAGGAACTTGGCCAGGCGGTTTAGCCAGTTATGATTCAGGGACCTTCGAGGCGGCTTGCCATTCAGTCGAATGCTTGGGTCAGTCATGGGAAGACTCCTTGGGGCCAGTCGTACTGGCATGCTGGGGGTGATCAAAAACGGGAACGCGCTTAATCCAGAGGCGGAGCGCCTCAAAGTGGATGGCGATAATGACCTTTAGCGTCATCAAGGGGTAGAGGCAAAGGGCCTTGGCCAGATTGAACGAATCGATGGGCGCGCGCTGAAGGTTTAAGGTTGCATCGAAGCAGCGTTCTCCGTCCTTCAGGTTTTCCATGTGGACGGTCAAGCCGGCATCGGGCTGGGTGAAGCGCCAGTCATACTGCATCGCCATGGGAAAAAAGGGCGAAACATGGAAGGACTTCTCAAACTGGAATCGGAAGGTCTTGATCTTAAGATCCGCTTCTTTGCAAAGGAGCACATAGCGTTTACGCTCCTGCCAGGGGGTATTGGTGATCTCGGCCACAATTGTCTCAAGGTACATCCCCGTTGGGTCAAAACAATAATAGAAACTGACCGGATTGAAGCAGTAGCCCAAGGTTCTCAGATGCGTCAGAACCCGGATGGGACCTTGAGGTTTCTTTCCACCCTCAGCAACGATGATCCCCTCCAGCGTGGTCCGGATGGGTTCATCGTGACCCCCAATGTAGTCGGCGCGGTTAAACCAGGCAAGATTCGGTCGCCCTACAGACCACAACCAGAACTTACGAAACACCCTATCCAGTTCATCGAGATCGAGATACACCATAAAAGTGCGATATCGAAAGGTATGAGATGCCGGTGTATAGCGACGATGCCGAACAGATCCAAAATAAAGTGCGCTATTCATGGGCGGGTTTGAGGATGTCTTGAGCGGCACGAAGGCCACTTTTGACGCCATCTTCATGAAATCCGAAGCCCCAGTAGGCGCCAGCGAAATGCGTCCTTCTCACGCCACTCACTTCATGAAAGCGTTCCTGAGCGTTGACGGCAGCCTGGTCAAAGACCGGATGTTCGTAGCTGATCTGTTTCAAAATCCGCTTAGGATCGATGTCATGAAGATGGTTGAGGGTTACGCAGAAAGTGGTATCGGATTCGATGCCCTGAAGAATGTTCATATTGTAGGTGACCGCCACCCGATCCAAAGGCATTTTTGGAAGATGATAGTTCCACGCAGCCCAAGCCAGAGGGCGCTTGGGAAGCATCCGGGTATCGGTATGGAGGACGGTCTCATTCACCTGATAGCGCATGGCACCCAGAATGTCCAACTCCTCGGGTGAGGGGTCTTTGAGCAACTTTAGCGCCTGATTACTGTGGCAGGCCATGACGATCTGATCAAAGGTCTGGGTGTCACCGTTTTTAAAGCGGATTTCGACATGGTCTTGATGTCGAAGTACGCCTTCAATCTCGGCATTAAGACGGATACCTTGTTTGAAGCGTTCGGTAAGAGCAGGGATGTAGGTTGAAGACCCCCCCCGAATGACGCGCCAGGTGGGCCGCTGATCGACACTTAACATCCCATGGTTCTTGAAAAACCGCACAAAAAAGACGGCTGGAAAATCGAGCATCTGTGCCGGATGGGAAGACCAGATTGCCGCGCCCATGGGGATGATGTAATAGTTTCTGAACAAAGCCCCATAGCGACCAAGTTCAAGATATTCGCCCAAAGTCAGTGTGGAATGAGGATTATCCAGGAGTTGGGGTGCATCCCGGTTGAAACGAAGGATGTCCTTGATCATCCGGTAGAACTTCGGTGAAAAAAGATTGCTGCGCTGTGCAAACAAGGCATTGAGACTGGTGCCGTTGTATTCGAGCCCTGTGAGTTCGCATTTGACACTGAAGCTCATGTGGCTCTCTTGACTGTCCACCCCGAGGCTGGACATCAGCCGAATGAATTCTGGATAGGTCCAGTCATTAAAGACAATGAAACCCGTGTCGATGGCATAGTGACGACCCTTGACCTCGATGTCGTGAGTTTCGGTATGTCCTCCGAGTCGAGCATCCTTTTCGAACAGAGTGACTTCGTGCGCTTCGGCGAGGGTATGGGCGGCGACGAGACCGGAGATCCCGCTACCGATAATGGCAATCCGTTGCCGTGAAGGGTTCATTAGCGCGATTCCTCCTGTACTTCAAGCTTTCCGGAATAGGGGGGTGGTCGTCTTTGATCTATTCGGTTGGCCGATTTCCAGCGCTCGGGTAGGGGCCTCAGATCCCAGACAAGACCCAGAAGGGCCATGAGTTTAAGCACATAATAGGTGACATCAATCTCCCACCAGAAGAATCCCTGACGCACACTCCCGGGATAGTGATGGTGATTGTTGTGCCAACCTTCCCCTAGCGTAATCAGCGCAATCCAAAGATTGTTGCGGCTGCCATCCCCAGTGGCATAGCGTCGCTTTCCCCAGACATGAGCCAGCGAATTGACACAGAAGGTGGCGTGGTAAAGCACGACCGTTGAGAGGTAGAACCCCCAGAACAGAATCTGGAGACCATTGGTCCCCCACTCGGGACGGGCAGACTCAAGGTAGGCGCCTAGCCCATAGAGAGAAGCGCCAAACAACAGGGGCACCAGACTGTCAAAACGATCTAGGAACCTGAGTTCTGGATAACGTAGCCAGTCCCTGACGAGATGATCGCGAGTCTTGAAATTTTGCTTGGTCAAAAACCAGACCATATGGCTCCAGAGGAAACCCTGTAGAAGCGGGGAGTGCGTATCGCCCTCGGCATCGGAGTGGGCGTGATGATTGCGATGATGGGCTGCCCACCAGATGGGGCTGCGCTGCACCGAGCAGGCCCCGATCAGGCCAAAGAGAAACTGTACCGGCCGTGAGGTCTTGAATGCGCGATGTGAAAAGTAGCGATGGTAAAAGGCGGTAATGGCAAACATCCGGATGACATAGAGTCCAACGGCGATCCAGAACGCTGCCCAACTGAATCCGACAAAGAAAACCCCAAGACACCCGAGGTGCATGAGAATGAAGGGGATGGTACGAACCCAGTCCACACGGTCGATGTCCGTCTCGTGTTCGATATCCCCCACGTCATTGTCAAACCAGCGAACCAGTGCAGAGAAGAATTTGCCTTGCATGTCTATGAAAACCAGATCTGGGTTGTTTCCTTATTCAATCATCAGTGCCATTGCTGGGGGACAGAACGGATGAGTTGAGTGTCGTAACCCTGCTCGCCCGCAAAACGGATCAGTTTCTGAAGTTCAGTGGCATCGATAACGGGCTTTCTGGCCATGATCCAGATGTAATCACGTTTTTCTCTTCCGATGATGGTCGTTCCATAATCATCGCTTAGATAAATGATCCTGAAATCGGACTTGAAGGGCCAGAAGAATTGCATGTCCCAGATGGCATTGGACTTTCGGTCGACGACGAACCCTCGGGGTTCGTAGCGTTTCTCGGGACCCTCGAAGGCACCCTCCCGGAAGGTGAAGGTGGTTGCAATGGTTCCATCCGTATCGAGGCGATAACTCTCAACGGCATTGTAAGCGGTTTCCTCGATGAACGTTGGAATGTTGGCAATGACATACCAAGGTCCCATGAAGCGAGCAAGATCGACTTTCTCGACGGTGTGAATCGGAGGTCGTGTACTTTGGCAGGCCGTCAGTAAGAGAGTTAAATTGAGCAGCAAGGTCAGTGCTTTCATTGAAGTTCCAAAGTCTAGTCCAGACGATAACGAAGCAGCGATCCATTTTCGAGTTTGGAGTCGAGTGCCAACCAGTTTCCGCGAGCGTCGTACCAGAGGTCAATATCAAAGGCTTCCGCTTTAAGATGGTAGTGATCCGCCAACTGTTGAGTGGATCCCACCTGAATCGAGTCCTGGCCAAGCCTCCGAATGTTGACCGGAGTCCATTCACCCGTTTGTGGATTCAAAAGCCGATCTTTTTTTAGCATTTCTGCGTTCCAGTACGCGAAAGTCATGATGCACTCAGGGAGCGTGCCAGATTGACCTTCGTTAATGCTGAGCTTGAAATCTTGGTTTGCAAGCTGGCCCTCAACGCGGGTTTCAGTCCCGTTATCGAGTGTTTTGGCTTGTATCGAGGTCAGGCAGTTGCCCCGCCAGCGCTCATCCGAACGATGGTCGTAGGTATAGACGGGTATGGCCAGAAAGTTGACCTTGAACCGAGCTTCACTCATTAGCTTAAGCCCCTCATTGCCTTCTTCAATACGGAAACGATGAGCACCCACCGGTTGGTCATCGAGGTACACCTTGAAGGGCCAGTCTTTGACATCTCCCGCCCATAGCGGTCCTGAGAGTGTGAGGATCATTAAACCCATCGCGATAGCGCAACGCATCACGACCTCCGAGGGGGTTTAGGCCAAAAGCTTGAGGTGGTCTCGATATAGGCACGATATTCAGGTTTTCGATGTTTCAGATCGTCTTCCAGCATCGGGACACCAGAGACCCGCAACAAGAGAAAACTCATAAACAGGGGCGAAATGATCACCCAGAATGGCGCCTCTCCTCCCGCGGCGATGAGGTAGATCCCCCACCAAAGCAGCGCCTCTCCAAAGTAATTGGGGTGGCGAGAGTAGCGCCAGAGGCCTCGATTCATGACCCGATCGCCATGGGTAGGGTCTGCCTTGAATACCAGCATTTGAAAGTCGGCGATGGTCTCAAACAGAAAGCCGATGAGGAAAATCAGACTCCCGGCGATATCGAGGCTATTCAAGGGGCCCTTCGATCCTAAAGTGGGGAGAATGGGTTGCGCGATGATCCAGGCGAGAACAACCTGCAGTGCGAAAACGTAGATCAGGCTCTTGAACGCGTAGTGAGGCTGATTCCGTGCCCGAATGGCAGCATAACGCCGATCCTCAGGCTTTCCCCAGTTCCGATAGCTGAGATACGCGCTGAGTCTCAATCCCCAGACGATCAGTAGGGCAGAAAGTAGAAACGCTCTAGTGGACGGGACCTCAAGCGAGGACCACCAATAGCCCAGGGCGCTGAGAAAGAACAGGCTCCAGAAACTATCGATGAGACCCACATTACGGGTGATGAGACTCAATATCCAGGCCACGACTGCTAGCGCCATCATGGGTCCCAGTGCCGAGATATCCTGCAGCCAGTCCATGGTTTACCTCACGGGAAGTTCATCGGTATGGGTTCTGAAATAACGGGCCAGATATGCGAGGATGGGCATGAGGATCGACCACCCGGCGGCCAGAACCGCGTAGCCTATCCATCCTTGATGGACCTTGAGGGCGCCCAAGGTTTCCCCCCCGTACCAAGCGAGTGGCGCAAGGCCAGCCCCGAGTAGGGCACACCAGATGTATCGTTGCTGCAGCCAAGCAAGACAGCCGTTGAGCGTCGTTCCAAAAGCCGCCCAGATCATCAGGATCCACAAGGGGACTGGACTGAAGTGCGAGACCCCCTCGTAACGCACTATGTCCATGCCGATGACCAGCGTTTCCCAAAGGCCACCTAAAATGAGTGCCGACAGGACGGTCTTGTATTCCGAAACGGTCTCTTTTGTCATTCGGAGGTGACGGGCTACGATCAGGAAGGCTAAAAATGCGCCAAGATCTTCCTGTTGATGAGCGGCCCCGAGTACACCTGAAAACCAGGCAATCTGGTATTCAATCACATTGGAGAGTTGGGCGTAGGGTCGGGCTTTCATCCAGCTTTTTCCTGTTTCTGAAAGAGATAGTGCATGACGGGCCATTCCTTGCCGCCGGCATAGCCAAAGACCTCGGCGCAGGCGATGAAGAATATGCGCCAGCGATTCCACCATAAGGTGACCTCTGAAGCCCCATAGGTCGTTTCCATGATGGGGAGTATGTTTTCCCTATGGGCATCCATGTTTTTGAGCCAGGCATTGGACGTCTTTTCATAATGCGAGCCATTGACCGTCCACTCCTCCAAGCACTTGAGTGAGCGCGCGCAACGTGGCGCAAGATCTCTAGAGGGCATCATTCCACCCGAGAAGAAATACTGACTCATCCAGTCCGAGGCATCCTGAACCTCAAAGAGATAGGGGGCTTCGCGGTGGGTAAATACATGGAGGAAGAACAGGCCCTCGGGTTTAAGCCAGTCTGAAACTCGGTCCATCAGTTTTGGCCAGTTACGCATGTGTTCGAACATTTCGATCGAAACGATACGATCAAAGTGTCGTCCAGGTGCGAACGTATTCATGTCTTCGGTACGCACCTCAATGTTAGTGAGTCCACGTTCTTTAGCCCGGGCCTCAATATGGGCACGCTGCGGCGCCGAGTTCGAGACGGCCAGGATCCGGCTCTGAGGGTAGTGCTCGGCCATCCAGAGCGTCAGGGAGCCCCAGCCACAGCCGAGCTCAAGAATTTCAAGACCGTTGGAGAGCCTCGCCCGGTTTGAGATCGTGTTGAGCGCCAGCGCCTCGGCTTCATCAAGCGAGTGGGTCTCTGCATTCCATTCGCAGCAGCTGTACTTGAGGTGGGCCCCAAGCGTGAGCTCAAAAAATCGGGGGGGGACCTCATAGTGTTGTTCATTGGCAAGGTCCGTGAGGATGGCGATGGGCTGGGTCGAAATGGCGTCGATAAAAGCTTTGACGTGATCCTCTGGGCTTTTACCATTGCTTGGCGGCAAGGCGTTCATTCTTTGACGGGCGAGACGTCTCACGCCAAAACGAAGCAGCCCATCGGGTAAAGCCCCTTGTTGGGCAAGCTTGAGTGCCAGTTCCATCATGATGCTGAATCCGTTTAGGGCTGAATCTTCAGGTAATAGGGTTTAAAGGTTTCACAGGTTTCATCACTTTTGGCCCGAACCGTCACCTGAACTTTTCCGGGTGCGGTTTTAGGAGGATCCAGGGTGATGGTCAGATGTTGATCGCCGGTTCTAAGGGGGGTGATGGTCGGTTTTTGACGCACCCCATCGACTTCTACAGCAATGGTCTTGGGATCGGCATTGCCGCTGATATCCAACTCCAATTTTTCGAGGCGACCCAAGACACTATCCGGGGCTGGCAACTCATTGCTGACTACGGGTTCCTCACAGGATTTGGCGCTCGAGCTACTGCTGCTCCCGTATCCCAAAGCAACCACGGGCTGGATGAGCAGGGTGATGAGGCACAGAGTGATTTTTTTATTTTTTGTCATGGCGTCGATCCCCAATAGTGTGTGCTCTGTACGACACTGCATTTAAGTTTTGGTTCGAATCAATCCGGGAGTGGACTTATCCATTGGCTACCTCATGGCGGAAGTAGGGCAATCGCTCGAAGCGGAGCACCACTGCCACCTTCAATCTTCATTGGCAGCGCGATGACATAGGATCCGGTAGCCGGAAGTCGATCCAGATCCTTGAGATTTTCAAAGATCGGGATTGAGTGTACGGCAAAAATCCGATGACTCTCGAAAACGCGTGATTGTCCTGGATCGATACTGGCGGTATCAAGACCTACTGCTCGAATGGATCGCTTTTCAGAAAGCCATCGCGCGGCTTCCGGGGATAAGCCCGGGAAATGCAATTGCGCTATGGCCGCATCTCCCCGTGCTTCGGTTCCCAGATATCGGCGGGCATCCGGCCAGAAACGATCGTATCCTGTTCGGATAAGGACAATACTGTCCCTCTGAATCTCCCCGTGCGCGCGTTCAAAGGATTCGAGCGCCTCAATCCCGACCTGATAATCGGGGTTCTTGAGGGCCTTGTCGCTGACATCGATGACAAAAGCAGGGCCCTGGGTCTGGGTAATCGAGATTTGATCCACGGTCTGACCCTTGATGTCAAAGTGGATGGGTGCGTCCATATGCGTCCCGCCATGTTCCGCTGCAGCATAGCGGTTCGCTGAATAGTGATAGCCCCCCTGCGTGTGGCCGTCATAGACCGTTTCGAGCTTGAAGTGATCCGCATTCGGCCAGTAGATCGTCTGTTCGGAAAAATTATGCGTGAGATCGACCCATGTTCCCTTCTCTGAGAAGGCAGGCTGTTGCGCACAGCCCACGAGGTGAAGGCTAATGGATAACATGCAGCAGAGAATAGGTCTCATATTCATTGTCTCCAATGTCTAGTGTTAACTCTGCGGTGGTCTACGAGCGGTTCTGATCGAGTAATTCGATACGTTCAAGAACTTTCTCGGCCTCCGATGCGATCAACATGAATTCGGCATCATTGCCCACGGGATCCGAGTCTTCCATCAATCGGCTATAGATATTTTCAATCTCGTTTCGGTAGCTCTTCAATGTGCTTGGGTCGATCGTTTCCTGTGCATCGCGCTGTGAGACGATCCTTCTAATGTGGGATAAGCGTTCCCAGAGAGGCTTGTGCCGAAGTCTCGAGAGATGTTCGCCGAGTTCAAGGAATACTTGAACCAGGGTATACCCCACGCTCAACACTCCTAAAAACAATACCCAATACCGATCGACGAATCCGGCAAAGCGCGCCGGAAAATAATGAAGGCTTGATGGCATCCCAAACGCATAAAAATGTTGAGCCGTTTCGCTTAGAGGAATCTGGGGATCCATGTAACGAGGGAAGCGGTCAGCACTTCCAAAAAGAAGACTGTGGGGTTTTCGGTTGGCTTGACGGGCGGCTACTAAGAAAAGAGTCTGAAGATCGGGATGTAAACGATTGTCGATCACAATGTTCAGCGTTGTAGCAATAAGGTGAACGTCTTGAGGCGGGATCACGTCGTGGATGCTGATGGAGCCCTTGGGGAGCGTGATGGCCTCTATAAAACGAAACTTCTGATGATAGGCCTCTGCGAGATCGTAACTCATGAGGCTGATTTCAGGATTGCTGAGGAGTTCCTTGATATGGGGGTCGGCGTGCGGGTTGACTTCAACCACTACGTCAATCAGACCCGCCTCCAGATCCTTCGCGTATTCCAGAGAACTTTTTCCGGACAGAAAGCCAGGCTCTTGGTCGATATCAATGCCATCTTCAGCGAAGAGTTTTCTGGCAACGACCTTTGACCCCGATAAATCGGGTCCCAGAGCAATTTTGAGTCCGCGAAGTTCACTCAAGCGGGTGGGATGAATCTTGAGTGCCTTTCGATAGAAAGTCCAAACGGGTTCAAATGCGATACTGCCCAAGGTTTCAAGCCCTTCAATATCATGATCGGAGAGGGCACCCCCCTGAATGAGGGCGATGTCGATGGGGTTGGTCGGATCCTTCAGTCGTCGAGCGTTTTCAAGGCTACCTTGAGTCGGAATGATTCTGACCTTCAATCCCAAAGCTTCTAAATGCTCCGTCTCGGTCAGGGGGAAATCAGAGTAGGTCGAGATTCGGATTTCGCGAGGTGGGATGGGATCTGTCAGATAGATCAGAAGCAGGCTGGCGCTGAGTATGAGGCCGACAATCCATCGATGCTCCTGAAGCAATTGCCAGAGAATGAAGAGAATATCTCTTAGGTTAGCGAAAAGAACGCGAATTCTGGATCTCACCATACACTCCTTGCTGAGCCGAAGGGGAAAGCTCCCATTGGAATCCCCGCCAGTTATAGCCATCGCTTTCAAACAGAAGGACGCTATCTATACTAGTTATGCTTCATGGGTTGAAACTTTGACTGATTTTTAAGTCTAGTTGGTTTTTAACTCAGGAAATAGTCAGCGGGGGTTATGAGCAGACGGCCGCCCAAGGGATTGGCAATAAGCAGGCGATCACCGGTTATCAATATTGCACCCGGTTCTAAATGAAGCAGATTCCATAAATGTGCATCACCAGGGTCTGGTGGAGGGCTACTAGACGTCTCTTCGCTCTCTCGCCAAAT
>CAYFLM010000047.1:8020-11145 GCA_964343925.1 uncultured Methylococcus sp. | reverse complement strand
CATCTCCTTAAAAGCGGTTTTCCAGAAGATGCGCTTGGTTGTGAATAGAGGAAATCCGGCATCAAGATCGAAGCTCATGCGGTGACCAAAGAGCGCCGATGTTCCGGTTCCGGTTCGATCCATGCGCCGATCCCCTTGGTCGAGTAGGGCGCGCAATAAATCAAGGTACTGTTGCTCGGATGTGGTGTCTGTCTTCATGCGTGCTTCTGAGTGGTATTGCCTAAGGTGTAGGCGCGAATCAGGATGAAAAGCCCAACAACGATCATGGGCAAAGACAGCACCATGCCCATCGTTAACCAGCCAAATGCTAAATAACCAATATGCGCATCAGGGAGTCGCAGAAACTCCACAGCGAAGCGGAAGATTCCATAAAGAAGCAAAAACATACCACTCACCGCCGTTCTGGGAGGATGGCTCCGTCGATAAATATGAAGGAGTATAAAAAGGACGATGCCTTCTAGTCCCGCTTCGTAGAGTTGGGTCGGGTGCCGCGGTTCCGGGCCTGCACCCGGAAATACCATCCCGATCCAAAGGTCTGTGGGCTTGCCCCAGAGCTCCCCATTAATAAAGTTACCAATTCTGCCGGTAAAAAGTCCAAGGGGGACGTAAGGGCCAATAAAGTCGGTGACGTCGGAAAATTTGGATTGAGTCGAACGTGCGAAAGCCCACATGCCGGCAAAGGCCCCGAGCATGCCCCCATGAAAAGACATGCCGCCCTCCCAGACCCGGGTAATCATGAGTGGATCCGCAAGAAAGGCTGAAAAGTTATAGAACAGGATATAGCCGAGGCGGCCACCAATCATCAAACCGAGTGCACAGTAAAAGACAAGGTCTTCGATTTGAGCCGAAGACCAGGGAAAATGAGGCTCCTTGGCCCGCCGGCGAGCAAGGACCCAGGCAGCACCGATGCCGATGATATACATGAGGCCATACCAATGGACTTTGAGCGGTCCGAGGCTAAAAGCAACAGGATCGATCTGCGGATAGGTCAACACGATGGGCTCCTTAGGAAACGGGGGTTAAGGGTGAGTTAGAAAATCGGATAGCTGTCCGGATGGGAATTGGTTAAGGATCAATATAGCATGCCAAGCCCCGTGGGTCTGACATCGTCAGACTTGAGAAAGCAGCAAGGGGTTGGTGGTACAAATTACCGTTACAATAGAATCAGAATCAATTTTCAGGATGAGGCCCAAGGTCACTTTAGATGAAGATCACCTTAGTTGTTGCGATGGATGAGGGTCGAGTGATCGGGTACAACAATCAAATGCCCTGGCACCTGTCTCAAGATCTTAAAAGATTTAAGTCCATCACTATGGGAAAACCTATTCTGATGGGCCGTAAAACACATGAATCGATAGGACGTGTTTTGCCTGGGCGAAGAAATATCGTGCTCACGCGAGATCCCACGTTTTCCTCTGAGTTCTGTGATGTCGTGCACTCTGTTAAGGATGCCGTGCAGCTCGTGTCCGAGGAAAGCGACCAGCTGATGGTGATAGGGGGAGCGGAGCTCTATCGACAAACTATCGATCAGGCGGACGTGATGGAGGTCACACTCATTCATGACCGCTTTGAGGGAGATACTTTCTTTCCTGAGTATCCCCCGGAGGAGTGGCGACTCGTTAATAAGACGCCGGATCAAAAGGATCCGGTGAGTGGTCTTGGCTATTCATTTGTGACCTATCACCGAATCCCATAAACGGGCTTCATTCAAATTGACGGGGTAACCAGCCGTTATTCACGCAATCTCGGAAGCACCATGCCGGGGTGGTTTCAGTTTTGTAGCTCCAGAAAAACCAGCCCAAATATTGTTCATAGGTCATCAGCTGAGCAGCGCCATAGACCCTATAGGCAACATCCTCTTGCAGTCGATCCATGTGCTCCAACGCATGATTGTAGGGCCCCGGCGCCCAGAGCGAGACGACCTTGAGATCAAGGCCCAGACTCCACTCTCCCACGTAGGTGGGATGGCCGAGCCCTTGGTTAATGGCATCCGCCTCTTGCTTAAGTAAAACGGCCGACTTTTCGATGTGACCATAAATATCCATGTCGATATCAGCTCGATCGAAACACTGATAACGGTGTATGTCATAAACGACATTCTCAAAGCCGGGACCGCTCATGAAACCCTCGTACTCGGTCCATGACCGAAACCCGTCATGAAAAACCACGACCGTGCTTTCTGCTTTGCAATGCTTTCTAATTCGCGCATGTGCCTTGAGATTGAAGTCTTTCAGAAGGTCTGTGGGAATATCCCAGCGAGGCTCGTTCAGGATTTCAATGCCATGCAGGGTTTTCTGTGAAGCATAGCGCTCTGCCAGGCGCTCAAGGACGTCAAGAGAAAACTCGATATATTCAGGTTTGGAGGGCCAGTCCATGACCTCCATAATGCCACCATTATCAAAACCGTTTTGACATCCGGGCGCCGCATGGAAGTCGATCAGGATGGAGATTTTGTGCTTTTCAGCCCATTCGAACGCGCGGTCGAGATATTCTAGACTGCCGGTCACGAATGGATGGGGATTCCCCTCATATTTGGGGTGATAGGGATAGGGCGGGCCAAAAATCCAGTGCCCTACAGGGATTCTGACGCAGTTGAGTCCACGCTCTGCAATCCATATAAAGTCAGATTCAGTGATGAATGAGTCCCAGTGTTTTCTTAGACGAGATTCGGCCTGATTTCCGAGCTCGACACAGAAACCGGTCTCATCACGGGCACTCAGTCCGTCAAAAAGGCTAGGTGTCATCCACTTTTCGAGTAGCAACCAACCGCCTAGGTTGACGCCTCGTATTCTTCTTTTTGGGTTCAATGTCGGCGCTGTCATGGGTTCTCCTTTTTTACATAGGATGGGACATTACGTTGAGGTGTGCGGATCCACGGCAATCCAGGATCCAGATTTTCCGCCATGCTTCTCGAGAAGACGAACTTTGTTGATGATCATGCCACGGTCAACGGATTTGCACATGTCGTAGATCGTGAGAAGCGCAGCTTGAACGGCATGCAGAGCCTCCATCTCAACACCGGTTATGCCATGGCTTTTGACGGTGGAAAGACATCGGATTTCTCCTGATGAAAGATCCGTTTCAAACTCAAGATTCACATGATGAACAGGTACCGGATGGCACAG
>CAYFLM010000047.1:5337-7920 GCA_964343925.1 uncultured Methylococcus sp. | reverse complement strand
GGGGCTCAATTGCCCGTTTTATGAGGCCTCAATCCCGAGGCGAGATCTGCAATTAAAGAAGGTCCTCGATAGATCAGTCCAGAGTACACCTGAATCAAGGAGGCTCCCAAGTCTATTTTTCTTTGAGCGTCTTCGAGGGTAAAAATTCCACCGCAGGCGATGATGGGGAGTTTGCCCTTCGTGAGCCCCGCAAGAATTTCGACAACCCGATTACTTTTTTCAAGGACAGGCCTTCCGCTTAAACCCCCCGCTTCTTTTGCAAGAGGCGATCGCTCTACGCCTTCCCGAGATGAGGTTGTATTGGTGGCAATGATGGCATCTATACCATGACGCAGCAGGGAGTCTGCGATCGATTCAATCTCCTCTTGTGAAAGGTCGGGAGCGATCTTGACGACCAGTGGAACCTGACGATCCGATTTGGATTTTAAAAGCTCTCGCTCAAGACTCAGGCCCTTAAGCAGCTGGTCCAAATGGTCACCCTGCTGGAGAGCGCGAAGACCTGGAGTATTGGGCGATGAAATATTGACGGTGATGTAAGACGCGATTGGATAGGCTTTCCGAAGACCAATCAAATAGTCTTCAAGCGCCAGTTCCACAGGGGTGTCTTTGTTCTTGCCGATATTGATGCCGAGAATACCCTGATATTTGGCCGTCTTAACCTTCGCGATAAGGGCATCGATTCCGGAGTTGTTAAAACCCATACGATTGATGATGGCTTCCGACTCGGGAATTCTAAAGAGTCGCGGTTTTGAATTTCCGGGTTGAGCGCGAGGGGTGACTGTGCCGATTTCAATAAAACCAAATCCAAGGCTGGCCAGACCATCAATACACGTCCCATCTTTGTCGAGGCCTGCAGCCAGACCGATCGCATTAGGAAATTGAAGACCCATGACCTCCGTGGGAGTGCCTTGTAACTTTTGATGTAAGGGATTGGCGGGTCCAAGTTTGGCGAGCACATTAAGGCTCGCCAAACCCAGAGAATGGGCGCGCTCAGGATCTATCTTAAATAATAAGGGTTTTAATGCGTCATACATGTGTGTGTCCAGTTGGAAGGCGATGGGCGGAGTTCAGTCTTTCAATGATTGACTGAGTGGCCATTTCGGAAATCTGCCCTGTTCGATCTCCAGAACAAAGCGCACCCCTAAATCCAAGATAATCCGGCTTTAAGGCTACCAAGGCATCGATATCGCTCATTCTTAGAGAGCCTGCAAGGCCGCAAAGAAGCGGGTGTCGTCTTACGGCACCAATGAAGCTGGAGATTGTTGCAAGATCAATTCTCTCCGTTAGGCTTCCTGCCCTCTTGTTTGCAGTATCTAACATGATCCCGGCAAATCCCCACCCCGCCAATCGATCAATCCACTCGAATGGAAGTGGGTGGTCTGCAAAGCAAACTAAAATCAGCTTAAGTCGGGTGGTATAACCCCCATCGAAAAGACTTTTGAAGAGCCGCTCGGGTTCACCCTCGGGAAAGAATCCCATCTTGATATAGTCAACGCCGGAGCGCGCCGTCTTCTCGATGGCAGGAATAACCTGATCTGGAAGTAATGCCAGATCGCCGATGGTGGCACTGGTTGTTACTCGATGACCAATTTCATGAATGATGCGCTGCAGTGCATCAGGGGCAATCGCACCGAGAGCCCCCTCTGAGGGATTTTTGAGATCGATGATGTCTATGGGATAGTTCAGAAGAATTCGGGTTTCCTCCAGACTCGAAACGCTCGCAAGTATACCGGTCAACTGTTCATCTCCCCCCATCCAACGCCGAGCGTATCGGTGACTTTGGCCATCAACCATGACCAGGCTTCCTCTTCTTTTGGCCCCTTGGTTTTGTGAAAGCCTTCAGCCAAGTACCGAAGATCATGGATCACTTTATTACGGTCGAGCATATGCAGCCGACTGACAAGGATAGAGGCTTCAATCACGGAAAATTGAGCTCGGTTAAAACCTTGAAATGGTGCGTGGTTTTCCGCATGAGTAATCTTGAAGAAAAGCTTAGGCCTTAAGTCATTCTCCTCTGTTCGAACCAGTTGAAGCTCAAGGTGCGATAGCGCCTGACTTAGACGCCGGCATTCGATGGTTTGGGTTGGGGTCAACGGCCAGTCATGATGACCGGTCAAGGCGCCTGCAAATACACGGACATCATCTGAATAGTTCACCACCGCGACCCCCGTCGCTAATATATTTTCGAGGGTACGGGAGGGCTTGAAGGGCATCATCAAGAGCGCTTCGCCCATCAGCTGGATGCCCATGGGTGCCAAATGCGGTTCAGCCTGGCTGGAAAGAGTCGTAACGATGGTTTCCTGAATCATTGAGCGGTACGTGCAGCGGTTATTTTTTTCCCAGGGTTGATCCTGAGGGTTTGTATGCGTGGGGATCAACATCAGGGTCTTCCTGCTCTTGAACCTGACAACCCCACTTTAGCGGTTGATCTTGGGTGTAACGTTTTCCCAGCTGCCAGGCAATTTGTGCCCGGGCTATTTCAACCCCCAGATAAAAGGCATGCCCACCATCCTCGGATACGCCAAGGTGGGGGTAGAACTCAAATGGATCTTGCCCGGACAGAAGGCCATCCCGGTTATAGAC
>CAYFLM010000047.1:0-5237 GCA_964343925.1 uncultured Methylococcus sp. | reverse complement strand
GCGGTGTCCGCATGGGTGAGCTCGGTAAGGTTTCCGACACCCATCATGATCTCAACGTCTGGATGATGCTTTCGAACTTCCCGGTACCTTACGATGGACTCGGTGAAGCCGAAATGAATGGGGTCGAGAATCGGATCTACGATGAATGAGCGGTTTTTTTGGCTCAGTTTCTGGATGGCTCGATCAAGCGATGACAGATCGCCGTGATCCTTCGGAATTAGAATGGGGGTGGAGGCTACTTCATCTGCGATCCAAAGGGTCTCCTCATGGAGACTGAGCAAGAAGTCGGCACCTGCTTGACCGCCAAGGAGCAAATCCTTTTCATCTAATGAATCAACACTGACCTTAAAACCCTCATTTTTTAATGCGGCGACCGCATCAGCGAGATGAGGGAATGGTGTTTCAGGAAGGCAACCAAGATCGATAACATTGGCCCCGTCGGCCCAAAACTGTTGAGCGCGAGTAATGATTTCCTCTATGGTGCATTGGGGAGCATCTACAATTTCACCAAAAATTTGGATATCGAAGCGATTGAGATCCGGCTTAGTGGCCTTTTTACCAAAGAACTCAGGTAAGTCATGCAGCTCCTCTGGGCCCCGCTCAACCGGAATGCCTAGGTCAAGTGTCAGCTTCTCCAAATCCCCCCGGCAGCGTCCCGGGACTAAAATCCGATCAGCGCCAAAAGTATCGGTGAGTCGACGCCGAATCATATCTGCAGTCATTAGCGCTGCAACAGTGACGCCCAGAGGATAGACGGTATAGCTAAAGTTTCCGTCGATTTCCTCAAGAGTTCGAATCAGCTGTTTTTCAGCCAATTTTCCCGTCAGAAAAAGTATGTGCTCGGGCATGGTGATGGATCAGACAAGGCAGTATCCAGTGAGACAGAGCAGAGTTCGCAAGACCGGATGATCAGGCGACATTTACGGCCGTTCTAGCAGTTCTTACAAGGCGTCAATGGATTACCATCGGCACTCCAGCCGCGAATGCCTTTTTCAAGATGGTAAACCTTGGACAGCTTCTGCGAGGCGAGCAGTGCTTTTCCCGCTAAAGCGCTCCGGTGTCCAGAGCGACAGATCAAAATGATGTGATCTTTCTGGCCGCCATCTACTCGAAGCAGCTCGGATATCCAGCGATCGGCATCAAAATGACCCGCGTCATCAAATGCGGTCAACGGGTAGCTCCCCTCGATCAGCCCAGTTTGTTTCCATTCCGCCGGCGTGCGGATATCAACCAAAACATAGCCTTCCTGTCGCAATTGTTTAACATCAGAGGTAGACAAACCGACCAGATCATCGGCCTGAACGTAGGCCCAAGAGCTTATGAGGCAGAGAACGACCCATAACGCTTTAAGTTTAGACATCAAGGTTTGAAACCTCGAGCGCGTTTCTTTCGATAAAGTCGCGCCGAGGCTCGACCTGATCACCCATGAGTGTGGTGAAGATTTCATCCGCTGAAATCGCATCCTCGATTCTCACTTGCAGCAGTCGGCGAGTATTGGAATCCAAAGTGGTTTCAAATAGCTGGTCTGGATTCATTTCTCCAAGACCTTTATAGCGCTGAATATGCTGCCCCCGCTTCGCTTCATTCATCATCCAGTCAAAGGCCTGTCGAAAACTACGGATCGATTGACGTTTTTCTTCAAAAACCACCTGGGCATCCTCTGAAAATAAACCATAGGTAGTATTTCCGAAGGAGGACAACCGTTTGAAATCGACAGAGGTGAAGAAGCTGGTGTTGAGTTCGAAATACTTATAAACACCATGCAGACGCTTGGTTACAAGCACGCGGATTTCCTGAGTATGGTCGGAAGGCGCCCATTCAAACTCGAAGAGGGCCCCTCTCTCTAGTCCATTGGCAATCTGCATGAGCTCAGAAAGCCAAGTCTCAGCAAAGTCTCTTGTTCCGAGCTGCTCAACCGACTCAAGACGGGCTTCGCTGACCGCTTTGAGGAGGGTTTCATCATAGCGATGGCTGAGTCGACGAATAATGGCATCCACCGTAAGGTATTCCTTGGCCAAATGTTCAAGGCCACTGCCCTGAATGGCCGGTGCATCGTTCGATGTCATCAGTCTTGCCTTATCAAGCGCCAACTGGAGGAGATAGTTGTTGAGTTCCATATCGTCCTTGACGTATTGCTCCTGCTTTCCTTTTTTGACCTTGTATAAAGGGGGTTGAGCAATATAAATGTGTCCGCGCTCAATGAGTTCGGGCATTTGGCGATAGAAAAAAGTTAGGAGCAGGGTTCTGATATGGGAGCCATCGACATCAGCATCGGTCATGATGATGATCCGATGGTAGCGCAGCTTGTCCGGATCGTACTCCTCTCGCCCGATCCCGCAGCCCATTGCGGTAATGAGGGTCCCGACTTCTTCTGAGGAGATCATACGGTCGAAGCGGGCTCTCTCAACATTAAGAATTTTACCCTTAAGCGGCAGGATGGCCTGAGTCCGGCGATCTCTTCCTTGCTTAGCGGATCCGCCAGCAGAGTCACCTTCCACGATGAACAGTTCGGAGAGTGCAGGGTCCTTTTCCTGACAATCAGCCAATTTTCCAGGAAGGCCAGCAATGTCTAGGGCGGTTTTCCTTCGTGTCATTTCTCTGGCCTTTCTTGCGGCCTCACGAGCACGAGCGGCATCGATCATCTTATTGGCGATGGACTTCGCAATCGTTGGATTTTCGAGCATGAAATCCTGGAATTTCTCACCCATCGCAGATTCAACCACGGACTTCACTTCAGAAGACACGAGTTTATCCTTGGTCTGAGAGGAAAATTTGGGGTCTGGGACTTTGACGGAGAGGATGGCGGTCAGACCCTCACGGGCATCGTCACCGGAGGTTTCAACTTTGTGCTTCTTTTGAAGCGCTTGCTCCTCAATGTATTGATTCAACGTTCGGGTCAGTGCTGCCCGAAATCCTGCCAGATGGGTTCCGCCATCCCGCTGAGGAATATTGTTGGTAAAACAGTAGATGTTCTCCTGATAGGAGTCATTCCATTGCAGGGCTGCTTCAACGGTGATGCCATCCTTTTCTGTTTGAAAATAGAAGACCCGGTCGAACAGAGGGGTCTTGTTCTTGTTCAGATGCTCGACAAAAGCGCGAATACCGCCTTCAAATTCAAACACATCCTGTTTTCCACTTCGCTCATCGGTCAAGGTGATGCGAACACCCGAGTTGAGAAAAGAGAGCTCACGAAGGCGTTTGGATAGAATGTCGTAGTGAAATTCGATATTGCTGAAGGTTTCTGCGCTCGGTTTGAACTGAATGATTGTTCCAGTGCTCTCTGTGCTGCCTGATTCAGCTAAAGGGGCGCTGGGTACGCCATGAAGGTAGGTCTGTCGGTATTTTTTTCCGCCCCGATGAATTTCCAGATCAAGTTTTTCGGAAAGCGCGTTGACGACGGATACGCCAACACCATGAAGTCCACCTGACACTTTGTAAGAGTTATCGTCAAATTTTCCGCCTGCATGCAGAACCGTCATAATGACTTCTGCTGCAGATCGTCCTTCCTCTTGGTGGATATCGACAGGAATGCCTCGGCCATCGTCCCCAACGGTGATGGATTCATCCGGATGGATGGTCACGGTGACATTTTTGCAATAGCCCGCCAAAGCCTCATCGATAGCGTTATCAACTACTTCGAAAACCATGTGATGCAGGCCCGTTCCATCATCGGTGTCACCGATATACATACCGGGACGCTTTCGAACGGCATCCAGTCCTTTGAGGACTTTGATCGATGAGCTATCGTAATCTGCAGGCTGTTGGTTGGTTGTCATGATTCAGTTATTGCCCGGGTGATCTGTCCGTTTTTAATCTCAAACAGGACAGCTTCTGAGGAAGCTACTTTGCCTATCGTTTCACGATCAGTAGCACTAACAAAAAATTGCGATTGGTTTTCTTGAATTAGCTGAAGCAGTCTATCTCTGTTGTTCTGGTCCAACTCTGAAGCAACATCATCGATCAGCACACACGCTTTTCGTCCTCTGTTGGCTTCCATCAGTCCCGCCTGAGCGAGGAGCAGGGAGTAAACCAGTAATTTCATCTGACCTCTGGAGAGGAAGGATTTGACAGCCTTTCCACCGAGTTCAATTACCAAATCGCCCTTGTGAGGGCCTGACTGGGTATGTCCGTAACGGATATCCCCCATCAGATCCTTTCTCAAGGCAGCTTCAAAATCGACCGAAGGATCCCATCCGGGATGCACTCGAATATCGAACTCAACCGAATCGAAGAAACGCGAACAAACGTTCTTCAAGTAGGGCCTGAGCTGGTCAATATAATCGGTCCACGCGCTGGCCACCATTATACCGCAGCGGGCTAATTCATGGCTCCAAGGCTCAATTTCTCGTGTTCTTCCCGTTTTAAGTAGGGTATTTCGATGGTGTAACACGCGTACATAGCGCTTCCATAGGCCGAGATAGTCGCTGTCTCGATAAAAGACACCGAGATTGATAAAGGATCGCCTGAATTTTGGGGTCCCCTCCAACAAGCTGATACCCGCGGGCTGGATCACAATGAGGGGAAAACGATTGAGAAGCGGTGCGCTGGTCGGAATGCTTTGGCCGTCGAGATGCAGCTCCCGTTTATTGCGTCCTATCCGGACACCGAGAGGAATAATTCGGTCTTCTTCATCGCGGATCCTGCCTGCGACGATGAGCTCCCGTTCCCCTGTTTTGATAACCTGTTGATTGTTAGGGGTTCTGAATGATTTGGCTCTACCCAGGAGATTGACGGCTTCAAGTAGAGAGGATTTACCGCTCGCGTTTGGCCCCACCACGAAATTGAGTCTGGGACCTGGTTCAAGGATGGTAGCCTCGAGGTTTCGAAGGCCCTGGATCTCGAGCCTGACGAGACTCACAGTCGCATTGGCATGACAATAAACTTGAAGCGGCTGTCTTGCGCATCTTCAATGAGACAGCTGTTGGCCGCCTCTGTGAAAGCCATCGACACGGTGTCTGAATCCACATTGTTGACGGCATCAAGCAAATAGGCCGCATTGAAACCAACGGAGATAGGCCCGCCTTCCATCGTCACCGCTAGCCTTTCTTCCGCTTCCTCATGTTCTGGATTTTGCGCCTTAATCGAGAGGATGCCCGTTTCTTCCACGCTCAGGCTAATACTTTTATATTTCTCATTAGAGAGGATGGACACACGAGTCAGTGCAGCTTTGAATGGATCTCTCTCTATGATGTAGCGCCGATTGAGCTCCTTGGGCATCACGCGCTGAAAGTCGGGGA
>CAYFLM010000046.1:8166-11446 GCA_964343925.1 uncultured Methylococcus sp. | reverse complement strand
GGCTTCTGGATGGATATCGGGACGGTGGAACGTCTTGAGGCCTTCGATCGGCACTTATCCGACCGGATGGGCGGCGGCTAGACGGGAACGGGTCTTCTGGCTCTCCAGCTAAGCCACTCGCTCATCACAATGATTGCCCAAAGCGCCCTGCCGTTATCCGCTTTTTTATCCAGGTGATGGCTTAAAAGTTGTTCGGCAGCCATGCGGTTAATGCCAACCTCTTCCAGTTGCGCGTTATTCAGAGAGGATTCTGCCCAATCTTTAAGAGGGCCCCTGAGCCAACTGCTTAGAGGAACGGAAAGACCTCTTTTCTTCCTGTAGATGATTTCCTTTGGCAGATATCGCGTTGCGTAACTTTTGAGAAACGCTTTGGTGTTAAGTCCTTTTACTCGCTGGCGTTCGGTTAAGGCGAGTGCAAACTCCATGACGCTTTGATCAAGAAAAGGCGCTCTGAGCTCTAATGCTGAGTGCATGCTTGCTCGGTCTGCCTTGGTTAAAAGTCCCTCAGCAAGAGATCTTTCAAGGTCATAACGTTGAATCTGATCCAGTAGGGACTCTGAGCTAAGTCCAGACCACGCGACTGCCTGAGTCTCCAGTCCAAGGTCGTTGAGTAAACCTGGGGCAATGCTGGAGGTCCAGAGGATGTGACGTGAGATGGGATCTAGATCATCGCCTAAAACAAAACGCTTCAGTAGAAAAGACAGTGTGACTTTCTTATCACTGGGTGGCCAACTCTCAACCTGATTTCGGATTATCGACCGAATCCGCTTTGGGAGGCGTGCATAGCGCTCAGCAATAGCGGCGCCAAAATAAGTGGGATACCCCCCAAACAATTCATCTGCCCCTTCGCCTGAGAGAGAGAGACGAATATCCTGCGCCGCTCTCTGAGAGAGAAGGGCCGTCGGAATCCAGGCGGGATCAGCCAAAGGTTCTCCCGATGTGGTAATCACCTCACGCAACAGTGTAGGAATCTGTTCGGGTTCTACCCAAACCGGGATGTATTCGATGTTGAGGTCTCGAGCAACTCGCTCTGCAAATTGACCCTCGTCATAGGAGGATTCACCAAAGCGAAGCCCATAGGCGGTAAGCGACTTCTTCGGGTGTAGGCTACGTGCCACGGCCGCTATGAGCGAAGAATCGATACCACCGCTGAGGAACAGCCCAACCGGGACATCCACTTCACTTTGTTTCAGGACCGCAGCCCTGAATATGGGATCGAAGTCGTCCTGTGTGACCCCGCTCACTGGCTGTACCCCTCTTTTCCATTGCCAGTAGTGCTGTTTACGCACCCCGTTACTATCAATGACTACTTGCTCAGCGGGTCCGACTTTTTGAATGCCGCTAAAAGGACTCTCCGGGGCCGGGAAGTGTCCAAGCTGAAGGTAGCGTGTTAGGGCTTCTTGATTGAGTGCAAGAGGTTCGTCGGCACTTTTGGCAAAAGCTGAAAGCTGGGACGCAAACAGGAGTTCACCATTCGAAAACCTGAAGAATAGGGGGCGCTCTCCTGCGCGATCTCTACTGAGAAGGATTTGTTTCTTGTTGGGATCCCAGATGGCAATGGCAAACGCACCAACCAAATGGTTCACATAGTTTTCGCCAAGCTCCAGATAGAGACCTGGCAGGACGGCAACATCGGTATCCTGATCAACCGTTCTACCACGTTCCAAGAGCCATTGACGGAGTTCAAGATGGTTGTCTATTTCACCGTTACAGACCACCATGACACCAGAGGCGGGGTCAACCATGGGTTGCCGTCCGTTCACCAGTCCACGTATGGTCAGTCTGGCCATTCCGAAGCTTGCAAAATCATCCGATTCAACCCAAGACCCATCAGGTCCGCGATGAATAAGACTTTGCAGCATCGATTGAATCAGCCCGTTGGCATCTTGGGTGAGTGCGCCAGAAAATGTTGCCTTACCACAAATTCCGCACATCGTTAGTGGCCCCGGTCAGCAGAAATTAATGTAGAAACATACTGCTGACCCAGAGGGCTAACTGAGCTTCCATATTCTCGTGCGATTGTTTCCAGTTCGCTTCTACGGTTGTTTTCAGCAATCAGCCAAACGGTTTCCTTCTGAGCGTTGAGCCAAGATCTCATCTCCTCTGGCTGAACCAGTGTTTCGGGGCGAGGTTTTCCTGAATTTAAGGAAAACATGACGTAATTGCTGGTGAGTTCATGGCCATCAACGGTGAAGACCGTGATGTTTCTCTGGAGATAAAAAGGAAGGCCACTCGGCAGGCATCCGAGGCATGCCACCTTCGTTTGCTCCGAAAAACCTTTCGGTAGTTCGCTCAGCAAGGGTCTGGCAGATTTGATGTCGGCATGTTTTGAGATCACTCCAAAGCTTAAGGCGATCAGCATAGCGGGTAAGGCAAACATCGCGGTGAAACCAAGTTTCAAGGACCTTGAGAAAAAAGCGATAAGTGCCAGCATGGCCGGGATGGCAAAGCTCAGCATGATCTTCGGGAAAAGAGGGAGAAACCGTTCTTTCGTATCGGGTTTCAGCCAGTACGAAATGTCCAGGTAGTTCAGCTTGGGTTCATGCAATACAAGGCCCAGACTGATGACGATTGAGAACGCGGCAAATCCCAGAACGACCCAGCGAAAAATTTGGGCGGCTGAAGGGTCAGTATCCCTAAAGATGTTTATGACAAAACGTCCAACGATCGCAGCCACTGCGATCGTTAAACTGAGAATGTATCCTGGGAGCTTTGATTGGGAGACCGAGAAAAACAGGACCACCACGATGAGCCAGACGATCCATAAGCGATCTGGTCTCGACAGTCGCCCACGCCTCTTCCAAGCAATAGGTGCCCATGCGGGTAAAACGAGGCTCCAGGGAAAGAAGCAAGTTGCCAAGATCAGGCCATAAAAGTACCAAGGTTGAGTTCTTCGGAACTCCGTCGTGGTAAATCGAGCAATCGATTCTTTCATGATTCCATAGTAAGGAAAGTCGGGGCATGCCAAAGAAAGCCCAACAAACCAAGGCAAGACGACGGCTAGAAAAATGAGTGCGTTACGCAGCGTAAAAAAACGCCTGATCGCAGCTGTTCTTCCATCAATCCAATTGAATGTGGCCATGACCAGCATGGGTATCAAGAAGCCCACGGGACCCTTGACGATTGTGGCAATGCCTGCGCATGCAGCTGACAGCGCGTACCACCTTGCTTGCCTTGAGGGGTTATCCGTTTCCTCAGCCAGGTAGCTTGAAAATATGGCTGAGCAAACAAAAAAGGCGAGCGTCATGTCGAATATGACGATTTTTGAGAAGGCAAAGAA
>CAYFLM010000046.1:5932-8066 GCA_964343925.1 uncultured Methylococcus sp. | reverse complement strand
CCAGCTGCCTGAGGCCTTCATTTCACGTCCAACCTCGGCATTTCGCCCTTCATCCGGGGTCAACAGTGAAAAATCACCAAGGTGAGAAAAGATAAACCAAGCGGCAACTAGGATTGCGAGCGAAGGCAAGTAAAGTCCAAAGCTATAGTTTCGGCTCATGAATCTCTAATTTGGTTGTTAAGACGAATTATGCGGAACCCTAAGTTCTAGCGCAATTCCGGAGGGTTTTAGTGGATAAGCCTTTGAGCCTCGCTATGCGACTTCAAGATCCCGCTTTGAGAGCATCTCTCGAGCATTCTTGATGGCTTTTCTTACTTGTGTGGGCGCAGTTCCTCCCAAATGGGACCTCGCGTTGACAGACCCTTCCAGAGTTAAAACTTCGTAGACATCCGAATCAATAGCCGGGGTTAGACTTTTAAGGGATTCGAGTTCAAGCTCGGAAAGGTCGCGATGGCTGTCAATCCCGAGGCGCACGGCCTTTCCCACGATTTCGTGCGCATCTCTGAACGGAATACCCTTGCGGACGAGATAATCCGCAAGGTCGGTGGCGGTTGAGAATCCACGCAATGCGGCTTGCCTCATGGATTCTCGCTTAGGCAAGATGTGAGGGACCATATCTGCAAACGCCCAAAGACAGTTCCTAACCGTGTCAATGGTGTCGAACAGCGGTTCCTTGTCTTCTTGATTATCTTTGTTGTAAGCCAGGGGTTGGGATTTCATGAGCGTCAGTAGTCCCATAAGGTGACCATAAACACGCCCCGTCTTGCCTCTGACTAACTCAGGCACATCTGGATTTTTTTTCTGCGGCATGATCGAGGAGCCCGTGCAGAAAGCATCGGGAAGGTCTACAAAGTCAAATTGGCTGGATGCCCAGATGACAAGCTCTTCTGAAAATCTTGATAGATGCATCATGATAAGGCTGGCGCATGCCGTAAATTCAATAGCAAAATCTCGGTCGCTGACAGCGTCGAGCGAGTTGCTTGAGGGGGCATCAAATGCGAGCAGCTGCGCGGTAAGACTTCTGTCAATCGGAAAGGTCGTGCCGGCAAGCGCGGCAGCACCGAGCGGCATGACGTTAGTTCGCTTTCGGCAGTCCTTGAGGCGGTCATGGTCCCTGTTTAGCATTTCATTCCATGCCATCAAATGGTGCCCAAAGGTGATGGGCTGCGCTACTTGAAGATGGGTAAACCCTGGCATGATGGTGTCGGCTTCACGTTCTGCCAGATCCAGAAGAGCCGTTTGAAGTTTTGTAATGAGGTGTGAGATGTCATCCAGGGCATCCCTCATGTAGAGGCGAATGTCTGTTGCGACCTGATCGTTTCTGGATCGGCCCGTATGAAGTTTTTTCCCAACATTTCCCAAGCGTTCGGTCAGGCGTGCCTCGATATTCATGTGAACATCTTCGAGTTTCACGGACCAGTCAAATTGCTGGGACTGGATTTCCTTTTCGATGGAGCGTAGCCCCTCCACAATGGCCTGACTTTCTTCCTGCGTCAGAACCCCAATGGCTTGAAGCATCGTGGCGTGAGCAATGGACCCCTCGATATCCTTGAAGGCCAGTCGTTTATCAAAATCGACGGAGGCTGTAAAAGCCTCAACGAAGGCATCCGTTGCCTCAGTAAAACGGCCACTCCACAGTTTGGGTTCTTTGCTCATCAGGGTCTCGAGGATGGGATCACTAGTGGTATTATAGCCCGTGATTGGGGGGGTGGGCCTGAGTGGGACGCCCTTAGGGGGTTCATGGGCTTCCTAGAAACAGCAAAAGTTCGTCCGTATTCGATCCCAAGCCCCGTCTCATTCAAATCGACGGGCAGTATTCAAACACTATCGGTAAGGGTTTACGATGACTCAACCTACGCAGCTACCCGCTTGGCGAGCATTGGAAAAACATCGGCAGGAAATTGCAGGTGTCCACATGCGGGATCTCTTTTCGGCTGATCCTGAGCGATTCTCCAGGTTTTCGCTCATTTTTAACGACATTCTTTTCGATTACTCCAAAAATCGCATCACTGAGAAGACGATGAGTCTGCTCGAGCAATTAGCGGAGGAAATGCATCTTTCGAAGAAGATTGAGGCGATGTTCAGAGGGGCCCGGATCAACGTCACTGAAAACCGAGCCGTACTCCACGTGGCA
>CAYFLM010000046.1:0-5832 GCA_964343925.1 uncultured Methylococcus sp. | reverse complement strand
GGGCTCCGCGTTCACTTTGTTTCGAATGTGGATGAGGCTGATCTCATTCAGACTCTCTACGGTCTCGACCCTGAGACTACCCTTTTTTCAGTAGCCTCTAAAACATTTACGACTCTGGAGACCATGGCCAATGCAAAGTCGGCACGCGCCTGGCTGCTGGATAGGGTCAAGGATCAAGGTGCCGTAGCCAAACATTTTGTGGCAATTTCAACCAATGCCCAGAAAGTGTCCGAGTTCGGTATAGACACGGCCAACATGTTCGAGTTTTGGGATTGGGTCGGCGGGCGATATTCGATTTGGGCTGCAATTGGTTTGCCCATCGCTTTAGCCGTTGGCATGGATCGATTCGAAGCCATGTTGGAGGGCGCTCATCGAATTGACGAACATTTCAGAACGGCTCCTTTTCACCGCAACATACCGGTCATCATGGCCCTTCTGGGTATATGGTATGACAATTTCTTCGCTGCGGATGCCTATGCAATCCTTCCCTATGATCAATACCTCGAGTTCCTGCCCGCCTATCTTCAGCAAGGAGACATGGAAAGCAATGGCAAAACTGTCGATCTTGAGGGAGATCCCGTCAACTACAGTACGGGGCCGATCATATTTGGTCAGCCTGGAACCAACGGACAGCATGCTTTTTACCAGTTGATGCACCAGGGAAGTGCGCTCATCCCGTGTGATTTCATTGCAGCGGCTCAGAGTCACCACAAGTTGGGAGATCATCACGAGTTGCTCATTTCTAATTACATCGCACAGACTGAGGCCTTGATGCTCGGTAAAACCTTCGACGATGCCAAAGCAGAATTAATGGCTGATGGTGTTTCTGGTGAACGGTTAGAGGATTTGGCAGCAGCAAAGACTTTCAAGGGGAATCGGCCCTCCAACTCCATTCTTTACAGAAAGCTTACCCCGGAAACATTGGGAAGCCTTATTGCCCTCTATGAACACAAAATCTTTGTTCAGGGGGCCATCTGGAACATCAACTCATTTGATCAGATGGGTGTGGAGCTTGGAAAGCAGCTAGCCAAAACGGTTCTGGGCGATCTTGCTGGGTCGGAGCCAGTCAAGTCACATGACTGTTCGACCAATGGTCTTATCAATCATTACAAGGCATTACGTTGAGCAGCGAGCGAGAAGTTTTTATAGCTGGAACGACCGATGATGTGGCGCGGGAAGCCGCGGTTCGGTTCGTTGCGCTTGCGAAAGAGGCGATCGAACTTAGAGGGCGATTTTCGGTTTTACTTTCGGGGGGATCGACCCCAAGAAAGCTTTATTCGCTTTTAACGCAGCCCCCTTTCGTCAATACCATTTCCTGGGAAAAGATCTATCTCTTCTTTGCCGATGAGCGATTCGTTCCGCATAACCATATCGACAGCACGTACCTTTTGGTGAGAGAAACCTTGCTTGATAGGGTGCCCATCCCGCCAGAAAACTGTTTTCCTGTGCCGACGGAGTCTATGACCCTGGAAGCCGCCGCAGCGTCTTATGCGGGGACTATTGAAGCTTTCTTCGGTAAAAAAACCGACGATTGGGCGTTCGATCTTGCCTTCTTGGGCATGGGCCCAGATGGGCACACCGCATCCCTTTTTCCGGGCTCCCCCGATTTTTCAACTTCCGTGGGAATCGTCAGGGATTCACCCAAGCCGCCTCCAGAGAGGTTGACCTTAAGTCTCAAGGCCATCAACAGGTCAAGGGCGGTCATTTTTCTTGTGACGGGATCTGATAAAGCAGGACGGGTCAAGGAGATTCTGGGCGATGATGGATTTGACTCCGAGTTACCTGCAGCCAGGGTCCACGCATCGGAGAATGCAACGGTTTGGTTGCTTGATCTTCAATCGGCCTCGGAGCTTGATACACGACCTCGATAAACGGTGGGCCTCACCATTCATCATTCACTCTCTCTAGTGAATCATTTATCCTTAGACGTTTTAACCTCAACTGTTGACATAAAAATGAGCAAGCCAAAAAAAGTTGCAATCCTAACCGCCGGTGGCCTCGCGCCCTGCTTGAGTTCTGCTGTTGGAAGTTTGATTGAGCGCTACAACGAGATTGATCCCTCGATTGAAATTATCGCCTATAGAGGTGGCTATAAAGGCCTTCTTCTCGGCGACTCCATTAAGGTTGATTCTGAAATTCGAAGCAAGGCAGCCCTTCTTCACCGCTTTGGTGGATCACCGATCGGGAATAGCCGAGTTAAGCTGACTAACATTAAAGACTGCATCAAGCGGGGATTGGTCAGTGAAGGACAGGACCCTCAAAAAGTCGCAGCCGATCAGCTCGTGAAGGACGGCGTCGATGTGCTTCATACGATCGGTGGGGACGATACGAATACGGCGGCGGCAGACCTTGCGGCTTTTCTGGCGAAGAATAACTATGGCCTGACAGTGATTGGACTTCCGAAGACGGTTGATAACGACGTCTTTCCAATCAAACAATCTCTGGGGGCTTGGACGGCTGCTGAGCAAGGTGCCCGCTATTACTGGAATGTGGTCGCTGAGACCGGTGCCAACCCAAGAATGTTGATCGTTCACGAAGTGATGGGTCGGAACTGTGGTTGGCTCACCGCTGCAACGGCTGCCGAATATAGAAAGCTTTTGGATCGGGCGGAATGGTTACCTGCTGTTGGTCTGGATCGTAATGCCTATGAAGTTCATGGTGTTTTCATTCCCGAGATGGAAATAGACCTTGAGGCAGAGGCGAAAAGACTTCGTGCCGTAATGGATAAAGTGGACTGCGTAAACATTTTCATTTCAGAAGGGGCAGGTGTCGAAGCCATTGTTGCTGAAATGCAAGCTAAGGGGCAGGAGGTTCCAAGAGACGCTTTTGGTCACATCAAGCTGGATGCAGTGAATCCCGGTAAGTGGTTTGGTGAGCAATTTGCCGCAATGATCGGAGCTGAAAAGACGCTCGTACAAAAGTCCGGTTACTTTGCCAGGGCGGCTGCATCTAATGCAGATGACGTGAGACTCATTAAGTCGTGTGCAGACCTCGCTGTGGAATGCGCCTTCCGCCGTGAATCGGGTGTGATCGGCCACGATGAAGATCAAAACAATGTTCTTCGCGCCATTGAGTTCCCAAGAATCAAGGGCGGTAAGCCGTTCGATATTGATGCGCCCTGGTTTGTGGATACATTGAAAGCCATTGGGCAGACCAAAGGGAAAAAACTGGATGTGAGCCATTAAAGCCTCCACTCTAAGTTTCGAAAAAGGCCGGTTTGAACCGGCCTTTTTTGTTCGAGCGCTCTTGTCTGACCGTAATCATCTATAATCTGCATTCAATCAATGCCTTGGCAGGCTTTCGGTGGGTTGAATCTGGGTTGGATTGGTTTCAAAGGCTATGAGTGTTGGCGATTTTGGTATGGATTTGGAAGGAAAGCGGATTCTGCTCGGAGTAACGGGGGGCATAGCGGCTTATAAAGCTGCGGAGCTGCTTCGTTTATTGAGGGGGGCAGGGGCCGACGTTCGAGTTGTCATGACACGTTCAGCAAAAGATTTCGTTGGCGAGTTAACTTTTCAGGCGCTATCAGGGCATCCCGTTCATTCCTCGCTTCTCAATCCGGAAGAAGAGTCTGCGATGAGTCATATCACTCTCGCAAAGTGGCCTGATTTGATTGTCATAGCCCCGGCATCTGCCAATTTTTTGGCGCGGTTGACGGCGGGCCTTGCTGACGATTTGCTGTCGACCCTTTGTTTGGCGACCCGTGCCCCCGTCTATCTCGTTCCTGCGATGAATGCGGAAATGTGGAATAAGCACATTACTCAAAGAAATCTCGCTGATTTAAGGTCGAGGGCTTATCAGATTATTGGTCCAGATTCAGGGCCTCAAGCGTGTGGAGACGTTGGGTTTGGTCGAATGTCGAGCCCAGAGACTATTTTCAAAGAAATATTTGCGGGTATTTCCAGTACTCAGGTTCTCCGTGGTATCCGTGTGCTCGTCACTGCTGGACCGACACAGGAGCCGATTGACCCAGTTCGATACATTTCGAATCGGAGTTCTGGGAAAATGGGGTACGCAATCGCAGAGGCTGCAGCAAGTCTCGGGGCCGAGGTGACTTTGGTCACAGGTCCAACATCAGTACCCGTTCCCAAAGTCTTAAAAACTATTTGGGTTCGAACGGCCACTGACATGTTTGAAGCCGTCATGGACGAAATTGCGCAACAGCACATCTTTATTGGCGTCGCTGCAGTGGCTGACTATTCGCCCTGTCCAGAAGTCCATAAAATCAAAAAGGGGGCTTCTGAAGCCACATTGATTCTTAAGGCCACGAAGGATATTCTCGCCGAGGTCGCGGCGTTGCCCTCACCTCCTTTCACGGTGGGCTTTTCAGCCGAAACGGAATCACTCGAGCATTATGCCCAATCGAAGCTGGAGAATAAGTCGATCGATATGATCGCAGCCAATTACGTGGGTGAGGGGTTAGGATTTGAGTCCGACCTGAATGCGCTTCATGTTTACTGGCGGGGGGGCGGGTGTGAACTTGCCCAGGCTCCCAAGCCTGAATTGGCGAAGCTGCTCATCAAACTAATAGCAAAAAACTTTCATGAAAAAAAAGGTACAACTTAAGGTTCTAGATGCGCGTCTAGGCAACGAAATCCCTTTGCCTGAGTATGCAACAACAGGCTCCGCAGGTCTTGATTTAAGAGCCTGCCTCAATGAAGCTTTGACGCTTAACCCCGGTGAAACGAGCTTGATTCCGACAGGAATTGCCATCCACATCGGAGATACCGATCTTGCCGCGGTTCTATTGCCTCGCTCCGGATTGGGGCATAAGCATGGCATCGTTCTTGGCAATCTGGTTGGCCTCATTGACTCTGATTACCAAGGACAGGTATTTGTGTCTTGTTGGAACAGGGGTGTGGAAGCCTTTGTGATTGGGGTTGGAGACCGTATCGCGCAAATGGTATTCGTTCCCGTAGTTCAGGCCGAATTTGAAATCGTCGACTCGTTTGAGACTTCAGAGCGAGGACACGGTGGCTTTGGACACACAGGCCAGCGGTAATAAAGGATCCTTTCATCCAGGGCTAAGAACTCTACACTTAAGACAACCGTGAAAAAGCAAACCTCTTTGGAAATAGACTCCGCATCTCAGATTGCGCATGTTTTAATCGAAGCACTCCCCTATATCAAACGCTTCAAGGGGAAAACGCTGGTCGTTAAATATGGCGGCAATGCCATGGTCGATGAGCGACTAAAAAATAGTTTTGCGAGAGATATTGTCTTGCTAAAGCTGGTTGGCATTAATCCAGTGGTGGTTCATGGCGGCGGTCCTCAAATAGGGAAACTGTTGGAAAAGTTGGGTAAAACCAGCCAGTTTATCCAAGGGATGCGAGTCACGGATGAAGAGACCATGGATGTGGTTGAGATGGTCCTCGGTGGGTTGGTGAATAATGAAATCGTAAATCTCATCAATCAAAACGGTGGTTCTGCAGTTGGACTTACGGGTAAGGACGGGGATCTGATTCGCGCTGAAAAAATCCTCTTACAGCAGACCTCTCCAGTCACCCAGCTTCAAGAGTCTGTGGATTTGGGATTGGTGGGTAAGGTCAAAAGCATTGACCCGAACATCATTAATGTTTTGGTCGAAAGCGATTTCATTCCTGTGATTGCGCCCATCGGGGTTGGTGATGATGGTCTTTCATACAACATCAATGCGGATCTGGTCGCAGGAAAAGTGGCTGAGGTGTTGCGCGCGGAAAAGCTGATCTTGCTGACTAATACGGCTGGGATTCTGGATCGTGATGGCGCTCTGCTAACAGGATTGTCACTCTCAGAGGTCGATAGCCTGATCGAGGATGGGACGATCAGTGGTGGCATGATCCCGAAAGTCCA
>CAYFLM010000045.1:0-11860 GCA_964343925.1 uncultured Methylococcus sp. | reverse complement strand
TTGCTGGACTTCCCGGGTTGTGCCGTGGTCATTTCGCATGATCGCTGGTTCCTGGACCGAATTGCGACGCACATGCTGGCCTTTGAAGGCGACAGCAAGGTGGTCTGGTTTGAGGGCAATTACGCCGATTACGAAGCCGACCGAAAGCGTCGTCTGGGTGATGAGGCCAATAATCCCCACCGGATTCGCTACAAGCCGCTCGCCTGATTGCGGCTGAATACTCACCCCATCGTTTGGGGTAACCGATAGGCAAAAGCCTCAATTTCAAAGCGAATGCAGGCGCACTCGCTTTTACTCCTGATGGATTTTCATGACAGAGCAAACCACGTCCTTCGAAGCCCTGGGCCTGAGCCCGGATCTTCTCTCCACAATCCGCGAAATCGGCTATGAGACACCCTCTCCGATTCAGGCGGCCAGCATCCCTCACATCCTTGAAGGCCGAGACATTCTGGGCCAAGCCCAAACCGGTACCGGCAAAACCGCCGCCTTTGCACTGCCGATCCTAAGCCGGATCGATGTCAGGAAACGGATGCCTCAGGCGCTCATCCTGACCCCCACGCGTGAGCTGGCCATTCAGGTGGCAGAAGCCTTTCAGACCTATGCCCGCCACATTCCCGGATTCCATATCCTCCCGGTCTACGGCGGTCAGGGCATGGGGCAGCAGTTACGCCAACTGGCCCGTGGGGTTCACGTCATTGTCGGCACGCCAGGGCGTGTCATGGATCATATTCGCCGTGAGACGCTGAATCTGGACCAACTCCAAACCTTGGTGCTGGATGAGGCGGATGAAATGCTCCGCATGGGTTTCATCGACGATGTGGAATGGATTCTCGACCATACCCCGGACACCCGGCAGACGGCCCTCTTCTCGGCCACCATGCCTCAGCAGGTCAAGAAAATTGCCGATCGTCACTTGAATCAGCCCGCTGAAATCAAGATCAAGGCAAAAACGGCCACTGTGGAATCGATTAACCAGCAGTACTGGCTCGTATCAGGCCTTCAAAAACTGGAAGCCCTCACCCGTATTCTGGATGCCGATGACATCGATGCCATGATCATCTTCGTCCGGACCAAGACGGAAACCGTAGAACTCGCCGAAAAATTGGAAGCAAGAGGCTATGAAGCCGCCGCACTCAATGGCGATATGAGTCAGGTCTTAAGAGAAAAAGTCGTGGAGCGTCTCAAAAATGGGGCCCTCGACATCGTCATTGCTACGGATGTCGCAGCACGAGGCCTCGACGTCGAGCGGATCACGCACGTCGTCAACTATGACATTCCCTACGACACCGAATCCTACATTCACCGCATTGGCCGTACCGGCCGCGCCGGCCGAAAAGGGACCGCTATCCTCTTTGTCGCCCCACGGGAGCAACGCATGCTCCGTGCGATTGAGCAGGCCACCCGCCATCCCATCCAAAGGATGCGCCTCCCGACCCTCCGTGACATTGCCGATAAGCGTATAGAGCAGTTCAAGTCCCAATTGGTTGAGACGCTCGGCCAGGCGGACGTGGGCTTCTATCGGGATCTTATTAGCAAGATGATCGAGGAAGAGGTGGGTGAGGCGCTGGATCTGGCCGCTGCATTGGCCCAGATGATGTATCGTGAACGTCCGCTCAATGCGCCGGATGAACCCGAGCATGTGGAATCCGAATTCCCAAGAGATCGGGGTCCCCGTGACCGAAGAGCCTCGCCCCGAGACCGTGATCGTGAGCGGGATCGTGGTGACCGCGGCGACCGAGGGAGTGACCGTCGCCCCGAAAGACGAAGCTTTGAAGGCAATATGGTGCGTTACAACATCGATGTTGGCCGAACACATGGCGTCATGCCCAAGGATATTGTCGGGGCGATTGCCAATGAAGGCGGACTTTCAGCGCGACAGATTGGTGGCATCAAACTCTTTGATACCTTCAGCACCGTCGAACTCCCTGCAGGACTCTCAGGCGATGTCGTTCGTCTTCTTCAAAAGACCTGGGTCAGAGGCCAAAAGCTCAACCTCCAGCCTGCTGATGATTTCAAACGGTCGGAAAAGCCCAAAACCGTCAAGAAAAAGGTCGAAGGGCTCGTGTTACCCAAAGCCAAAAAACGGCCAAAACCCGGATTCACGCCGGAATAAAGGGGTGTGATGGAGGAACTTAAGGCCATCGTCGCTCAACTCGAGCGCTTGAACCAAAAGCTGGAGGACGTGTTTCCAACCAAGGCCTCCAGCGAAGATCTGGAGCCTGCATTCGCCTATCGCTGGACCGGCATTCAAAATAGAAATCCGCTCCAGCCGATAGCCGATCTCCATTATTCAAGGCTTGAAGATCTCCTCCACATTCAGGACCAAAAGGAAGCCTTGATCCTGAACACCCAACAGTTCCTTAAGGGTTATTCCGCCAACAATGCGCTGCTCTGGGGCTCTAGAGGTACCGGAAAATCGACGCTGATTCGGGCCATTCTGGGCGCTTTTGGGGATCAGGGGCTTCGAATGATCGACGTCCCAAGAACGCTACTCTCAGAACTCCCCGACATTCAGTCGGCACTCAAGGGGCGTCCTGAGCACTTCATTATCTTCTGCGATGATCTTGCATTTGAAAGTGACGATGCGAACTACAAGATGCTTAAAGCGATTCTTGAAGGGGCATTGAGTGGAGATTCTGGGCGATTCCTTATTTATGCGACCTCAAACCGTCGCCACCTCCTCCCAGAATATGGAGAGGACAACCTCAAAGCCAGCTGGATTGATGACGAACTGCATCAAGGCGAAGCGGTTGAAGAAAAAATCTCGCTTTCTGAACGCTTCGGGCTTTGGTTATCATTTCGGGCTTTCAATCAGGATCAATATTTGGAGCTCGTGGCCCACTGGCTCAACGTCTTAGGGGAGCCCCATGATTTTGAACAGGCGCGCCCTGAAGCCCTTCGCTACGCATTGACCCGAGGCTCTCGAAGCGGTCGAATTGCCGTGCAATTCGCAAGACACTGGTGCGGCCGAAAACGACTTGAACAGGAACTCAGTTCCAAGGTATCCACTTAAAGACTATGAAGACGACCCATTCCGATCGCACACTGTTGGTCACCAGCGCCCTACCCTACGCGAATGGCCCCATCCACTTAGGTCACCTGGTGGAATACATCCAGACCGACGTCTGGGTTCGATTCCAAAAGATGCGGGGGCATACCTGCCATTACGTCTGTGCCGATGATACCCATGGCACCCCGATCATGCTGAGAGCTGAAAAGGAGGGCATCACCCCAGAAACGCTGATCGCACGGGTTCAAACCGAGCACGAGCGTGATTTTGCAGGATTTCATGTCGCATTCGACCACTACTACAGCACCCACTCCGAGGAAACTCGGGAGATGGCGGAAGTCATCTATCAACGACTCAAAGCGGATGGGCTGATTGAATCGAGAACAATCGAGCAGTTCTATGACCCCTCCAAGGCCATGTTTCTGCCGGATCGATTTATCAAGGGGGAATGCCCCAAATGTCATGCGAAAGATCAATACGGAGATTCATGTGAAGCCTGTGGCGCTACTTATGCGCCGACGGACCTCATTGAGCCCTACTCCGCTGTTTCCGGTGCAACCCCGATTCGGAAAACCTCTACCCACTATTTCTTCAAGCTGAACCAGTGCGAAGCCTTCCTGAAGGGCTGGACCCGGGAAGGGCATCTTCAGGCTGAAGCCGCCAATAAGATGGCGGAATGGTTTGAACAGGGTCTTTCCGATTGGGATATTTCCCGGGATGCCCCTTATTTCGGGTTCGAAATCCCTGATGCGCCTGGAAAATTCTTTTATGTCTGGCTGGACGCACCCATCGGCTATATGGGGAGCTTCAGAAAATACTGTGCGCTCAAGGGCATCGACTTCGAGCGTTACTGGAAACCTGATTCCACAACCGAGCTTTATCACTTTATTGGCAAGGATATTCTCTATTTTCATGCCCTCTTCTGGCCTGCCATGCTCGAATTTTCAGGCTTTAGAACACCGACACAGATTTTTGCCCATGGTTTTTTAACCGTGAATGGCGAAAAAATGTCGAAATCCAGAGGCACCTTTATTACCGCACAGAGCTATCTGGATGAGGGACTCAATCCTGAATGGCTCCGTTATTACTATGGCTGCAAACTCAACGGTAGCCTTGAGGACATTGACCTTAATCTCGAAGACTTCGCTCTCAGAATTAACGCCGATCTCGTAGGAAAATACGTCAATATCGCCAGCAGAACGGCAGGTTTTGTCACGAAACTCCTGGAAGGGCAACTCGACTCCAATTTCTGGTCAACACCGGAAGGTCAAGCGCTCAAGGCGGAGAGCCTTCAAGAGGCGACCTCTATCGCAGAGGCCTATGAATCGCGGGATTACGCCCGAGCGACCCGAGAAATCATGAAGATGGCAGATCGGATCAATGAGTACGTCAACAGTGAAGAGCCCTGGAAAGTCGCAAAGGATCCTGATCGAAGGGGCGAACTCCTTAGAATCTGCACCCGAAGCATCGAAGGCTTTAAAACGCTTTCGATACTTCTAGCGCCCTTACTTCCAGCACTGACCCAAAAAGTGGCGGAGGACTTCTTCGGCCTCGGACGCACCTTCAACTGGAGCGATCTCTCCACACCGATTGAGTCGGTCAACACCTACCAGCACTTGATGACACGCGTTGAAGCAGACCAATTGATCAAACTGGTTGAGCGGAACCGTCAACACCTGGAACCCCAAGAACACAAAGCCAATACCATGACCGAAACCACCGAGCACGCGAAAACAGAATCTCCGACCATTTCGATTGAGGACTTTTCTAAGATCGATCTTCGTATTGCCCGTATCGAAAAAGCGGAATCGGTAGAAGGCGCTGACAAGCTACTCAAACTGACCCTCAGTCTTGGAACTGAAACCCGAACCGTTTTTGCCGGCATCAAGTCCGCCTACGCACCTGAAAAACTGGAAGGTCAGTTAACCGTGATGGTGGCTAATCTTGCACCCCGCAAGATGAAATTTGGTCTTTCAGAGGGCATGGTTCTGGCGGCAAGTGACGACTCCGCGGGCCCCTTCATTCTGCTACCGGATGCCGGGGCCAAACCCGGTATGCGAGTAAAATAAAGGTCGGAAGTAGGCTTTAACTCCCGAGCTTTGCTGCCTGGATGAGCAGTTCTTCCAGAAGCAGTTGGCGATTGGCCTGACCCCCGAGGGCCCTCCTAAGATCCAGGAGGGTCAGCCAGAACGCCCATAATTTGGAGGGATTCAAGGGCTGCCTAGCCTTTAAAGTCACCTCTTCAGCCTGATGACTCCGGTCTTTCACCCCCTGAGTCGCTCGCATCAGATCCAAAACTTCCTGCTGAATCCAGTCAAAAAGTTCCTCGTGATCGACCTCCAGCCAGCGCTCGGCCAGTGCCAGAGGATCAGCCTTCCCGAAGATCACCGCCTGAAGGTCCTGAAGGGTCTGACGCTGTCTTTCTGGAACATTGGCTTCAAGGTAGCTCAGCGCCCGAAGCGGGGCTCCACCTGCTGCTGAGAGCGCAAGTTCGACGTCCCCATGCTTAGAGTGCGCTCTGAGCCATTCAAGTGCTAATTCCGTTTCCGGTTTTTGAACCAGAAGCTTCTGACAGCGGCTCAGGATGGTGGCGGGAAGGGCCTGGGGATGACTCGAAACCAACACGATCACCGTTTTTTCAGCAGGCTCCTCCAAGGTCTTGAGGAGTGCATTGGCCGCACTCAGATTCATGAGATGAGCGGGCTCAATCAAGACACACCGATAACCCTGATATTGGGGCTTCAGTGCCAAATGATCAATGAGTGTCCGAACCTGATCCACTTTAAGACCTTTTCCCTTTTCTTCAGGTTCGATGCGTTCGAAATCGGGATGCGTTCCGGCTTTGATTAAATGGCAGCTCTGACAGACACCGCAGATCTCAAGACCGGGTCCTTCACACAGCAATTGATGAATCCATTGTTCTGCAAGCCAATGCTTGCCCACTCCAGATGGCCCATGAATAAGCATCGCGTGAGGGACGCGATCCGATTCAATGTAGCCCTGAAGCCAGGCGATTTCGTCTTGAAGCCAGGGATAAGGTTGATGAGTGACCGTCATGTCAAAAGCGATTCCAAGTGACCCGCCAAAGTGCTCTGCACCTCGTTCAAGGGCCGATCGGCTGGAACAATGCGAATGCGTTCGGGCTCCTTTAACGCTCTTTGCAAATAGGCCGACCGGACCCGCTCAAAAAAAGACACCTGCTCTAACTCAAATCGGTCCATCGCACCTCTCACCTCTACACGATGCATACCAATTTCAACCGGGGCATCCAGCAACAAGGTCAAATCGGGACGTAACGTCCCCTGGACAAAAGCCTCCAGAAACTCAATCGTCTCTTGTTGAATCAGACGGCCTCCGCCCTGATAGGCGTAACTCGCATCGGTAAATCGGTCCGAAACCACCCATCGCCCCGCATCAAGCGCAGGGCGAATCAGTGTCTCAATGTGTTGGGCGCGTGCGGCAAAGACCATCAAGAGTTCCGCTTTGGCCTCCACCTTATCCTGATGGAGCAGCAGATCTCTTAAGGCTTCCCCCAATACCGTACCGCCTGGCTCACGGGTTTTAAGATATTTGATACCGCGCTTTTTGAGCCATTCCTCAATAAAGGCCATGTTGGTGGATTTCCCTACCCCTTCCCCTCCTTCAAGGGTAATGAATCGTCCGCGCATCTAATGGTGCCTCTGATAGTGGTCTACGGCCTTTTCATGGGCTTCGAGTGTGGCTGAAAAAACATGGGTGCCATCTCCCTTACTGACAAAATATAGGGCATCCCCAGCATCCGGATGCAGCGCTGCGTGAATTGATTGTCTCCCCGGAAGAGCAATGGGTGTTGGAGGCAGTCCCTTGCGTGTATAAGTATTCCAAGGGGTATCTTGCTCGAGATCGGCTTTCGTTATATTACCCTTGAAGCGCTCCTTCATACCGTAAATCACCGTGGGATCCGTTTGAAGCCGCATCCCTATTTTCAGTCTTCTAATGAAAACGCCTGCAATCTGAGACCGCTCATGACTCTTGCCGGTCTCCTTTTCAACGATTGAGGCCAATATCAGGGCCTGATAAGGGGTCTCCAGAGGCAGTCCTTCCGAACGATTCTGCCACTCGTCTTGTAAGATTTTCATCATCTTTTGATGCGATTGTCTCAAGATCTGGAGATCCGTCGTTTTTTTACCTACAAAATACGTATCCGGGAAGAAAAGGCCTTCTGGGTTTTCTTCAGAAATACCCAAGGTCTTGAGGAGTTCTGCATCCGTTTGAGCCTGAGCTTCATGCAGCAGGACGGTATGACGGTTGAGCAAGGATCGCATGTCGGCAAAGGTCCAGCCTTCGATAACGACAATCGGCGGAATACGGATCTTTCCAGCGACCAGTAGATCAATCAAGTCGATCACCCGGGTTCCTGCAGGGAGCTCATATTGCCCGGGCGTTAAGCCGTGTTGCGGAAGCTTTAGCCAGAGGGCAAGTTCAAACCAGAGAGGCTCCACCAATAAGCCCTTGGTTCGAAGTCTTGATGCAATGGATGGGATTCGATCTTCCGGAGTCACCTCAAAAATCCGGGTTTCCTTGAGCCTTAATGGGAAATCAAGACTGGTTTTGAAGTCAGTACCCACCCAGACGAGGAGCAGGAGACCGATGGCGATCCAGAACGTCAGTGGGTGACGAATGCGTTCCAGGAAACGCCAGTACTGATCGTGAGCCATCTTTGAATCTCCTGGGTGATGGGTCCTGGACTTTTGTATACATGGTCACCGGCACGAAGGACGGGCCAGACTCCAATCACACTATTGGTGATGAAGAGCTCATCGGCATCCCCAAGATCCTTAAGATACAACCGGGTTTCGTTGATGGGAATCTGAAGTTCGTTCAAAGCCCCCAGCACTTGCTGGCGCATCACGCCGGCAACGCCTGCCTGATCCAGTCGCGGGGTGAAGACCTTTCCAGCACGGACCAGCCAGCAGTTGCTCATGGTCCCTTCCGTCAAACGGCCTAATCCATCCTGCATCAGACCTTCCTGAAACAAGGGATCAGACCATTCCGAACGGCCCAACACCTGTTCGAGACGATTATGATGTTTGATCCCGGACAGATGCGGTTGAAGTCCCAATTGAGTCTGACAGAGCCAGAGGTTCACCCCTTCGTCCCAATAGTGGCTCGGGTAATCCGGAAGCGGATGGCGCGACACCACCCTCAAGGTTTGAGCATTGTCTGGAATACGATAACCGCGTCCTGCGGTCCCTCGACTGAGCTGGACTTTGATGAGCGAGGCTTCCTGATGGCTTAACAATTGGTGGATCTCACTCGTGAGGAGGGATCGCTCTGGCATATCAATGGCCAATCGCGCGGCATCGCGCTCCAGACGGTCGAGGTGCTCTGCGAGAAATGGGAGGCTACCCTTGAAGCTTCTAAGGGTCGTAAAAACCGCATCCCCATAATGAAAGCCACGGTCTTTGACGGGGACCGTATCGAGCGGGACGCCATCCACCAGAACGACATTCTGACTCATCTCGTCCCCACTCGCTCAGGGACGAGGTCCGTTCGGACTTCAATCCCCTTCACCACTTCAGCGCCCCTCAGGAAAACCGTTTAAAAATAACGGTACCGTTGGTTCCCCCAAACCCGAAAGAATTGGACATGACGTGCGTCATGGCCATGGCTCTGGCCGTATGGGGAATGTAGTCCAGATCACATTCAGGATCAGGGTTTTCGAGATTAATCGTAGGCGGTGCCACCTGATCTCTCAGTGCAAGAACAGAGAAAATGGCTTCGATGCCACCTGCTGCACCCAGCATATGGCCTGTCATCGATTTGGTAGAACTGATCGCGGTCTTATAGGCTGAGTCACCCAGGACCGTTTTGAGTGCCATGGTTTCCGCGATATCGCCGGCGGGTGTCGACGTACCGTGCGCATTGATGTACTGAATATCCTCAGGGGCCAGTTTTGCATCCTTCAAGGCCATCTTCATGCAACGGGCCGCACCATCGCCACCTGCGGGCGGTTGAGTCATATGATAGGCATCGGCACTCATTCCGTAGCCCACCAGCTCGGCATAGATCGTGGCACCGCGAGCTTTGGCATGCTCCAGCTCCTCAAGGACCATGACCCCGGCGCCGTCACTCAAGACAAATCCGTCTCTATCCCGATCAAACGGGCGAGAAGCATGGATGGGGTCATCATTACGTCTTGAGAGCGCCTTGGCAGAAGCAAATCCGCCCAAGGACGTCGGCGAGGTCGCCATCTCTGATCCCCCCGCAACCATGACGTCGGCATCGCCATAGGCAATGACGCGAGCGGCTTCGCCTATATTGTGGGTTCCTGTCGTACAGGCGGTTACGATCGCGAAATTGGGCCCCTTGAGTCCATACTTGATGGAGAGATTCCCGGAAATCATGTTAATGATGTTGCTCGGGACAAAGAAAGGGGAAATTTTTCTTGGACCGCCGTTTAGAAAGGCATTGTGACCAATCTCAATACCGGTGATACCGCCTATTCCGGCCCCAATCGCAACACCGATACGCTCGGCATTGTCTTCAGTGACTTCAATCCCTGAATCCAGAAAAGCCTGACAACCCGCAGCCATGCCGTAATGGATGAAAACATCCATCTTGCGAGCATCCTTCTCACTGATGTACTCGGTGATATCAAAATTGCGGACGCTCCCTCCGATTCGGGTCGAAAACTCCGAAACATCAAAAACATCCAAATGACCTATGCCGCTGCGACCATTGAGAACATTATCCCAACTGGCGGACACGGAAAGCCCGACGGGCGAAACGGCACCCAAACCGGTGACTACTACGCGTCTTTTACTCAAGAACTTGCCTTAAATCGAATTGAACGTAGCAAGGGTGACCTCAAAAGGTCAGTCACCCCTGCTCGCGACAGAAAAGATGGGATCAGACGTGGGCAGTGATGTAGTCGATAGCCTGCTGAACCGTGGTGATCTTCTCGGCATCTTCATCCGGAATCTCGCATTCAAACTCTTCTTCAAGCGCCATAACGAGTTCAACCGTGTCCAGTGAATCTGCACCCAGATCGTCTACGAAGGAAGCTTCGTTGGAAACTTCTTCCTTAACGCCCAGCTGCTCTGTCACGATCTTCTTAACGCGCTCTGCTACATCACTCATTTTTAGTCCTCAATCTGCTCTGCAAATAGTTATTAGATTTTAATTTGAAACCGGATGATTACAAGGGTTTTCATCAAAGTCTCTTTTTGCCTCAAACGAGGCCTTGGCAACGTGAAGGGGTCAAAAAACCCATCCACACCCAAATGGTTGGCATTCCTCCCCCGTGGCGGGCGCATTATGCCATATACATTCCACCATTGACGTGAAGGGTCTCACCCGTGATGTACCCTGCATCCTCAGAACTCAAGAATGCAACGGCTCCGGCGATTTCCTCCACCGACCCGAGTCTTCCAAGAGGAATCCCCTTTAAGAGGGCCTCACGAATGTCTTCAGGTAAGGCACGCGTCATATCGGTATCAATAAAACCTGGCGCTACACAATTGACCGTAATACCCCTCGACCCGACTTCCTTCGCTAGGGATTTACTAAATCCGATGATACCGGCTTTGGCCGCTGCATAGTTGGTCTGCCCGGCATTCCCGGTGACACCCACCACCGAGGTGACATTAATGATGCGGCCTGCTCGAGCCTTCATCATGCCTCGCATGCAGGCTTTGCTAATTTTGAAAATGGAGGTGAGATTGGTATTGATAATGGCCTCCCACTCCTCTTCCTTCATGCGCATCAGGAGGTTATCGCGGGTAATACCGGCATTATTGACCAGAACGAACGGTGTCCCGAATTCTTCACTGACACTCTCGATGAAAGCTTCAATTGCGCCACCCTCTGCCACATCCAGCACGCGCCCTACGCCCAAGCCGCCCGACTCCTCGAGATATTCGGAAATGGCCGCAGCGCCTGCAGTCGACGTGGCTGTCCCGACGACCTGGAATCCATCCCTTGAAAGACGAAGCGCAATCGCTTTTCCAATTCCGCGCGATGCGCCTGTCACGATGGCAATTTTTGAACTCATACCAGCAACCCTAATGCTTTAGTCAAAGAACCTTGATCGAAGATGCTCTCGCTGACAACGTTCGCATCAATCCGCTTATTGAGCCCCTGCAGCACCTTTCCGGGTCCGCACTCAACCAGCTGCTCCACGCCATCTGTAACCATAGCGCGAACCGTTTCTGTCCATCGAACCGAGCCATATAACTGCTTAGCCAGCGCATCCCGAATGTCTGAAGCGGCCTCATGCCGATCCACGTCAACATTGTGGATGACAGGGATTGCGGGCGCTTGAATGTGTGTTTTTTCAAGCTCAGCACTAAAAGCACAAGCCGCCTCGCGCATCAATGCACAATGAGAAGGAACACTGACCGGTAAAAGAATGGCCCGCTTGGCGCCATTCGTCTTGGCCAACTCAATCGCACGCTCAACCGCCTCGGTGTGACCCGCGATCACTACCTGACCCGGCGCATTGAAATTGGCAGCCTCCACAGAATGATGACTATCGGATGCATTCCGGCATACCGAAACCACATCCTCATCAGAAAGGCCAAGTACTGCAGCCATAGCACCTATTCCCTTGGGTACCGCAGCCTGCATCAATTGACCTCGCTTTTGGACCAACCGGAGCGCCGCACCAAATTCGAGGGCCCCACTCGCAACCAGTGCTGAATATTCACCCAAACTATGACCTGCCAGAATGCTCGGACGAGCCTCCGTTGATGCACACCACACTCGCCAAGCCGAAATGCCTGCAGCGAGCATAGCGGGCTGCGTAAATTCAGTCTGATTCAATTGCCCTTTTGGGTCTTCTTGAATCACTTCCCAGAGGTCATAGCC
>CAYFLM010000044.1:0-12035 GCA_964343925.1 uncultured Methylococcus sp. | reverse complement strand
GACTACAAACACAACAGAAGGGTGTTTATGGGTGTACCCAAGGGCCAAGACTTGAAACACCGGCTGAAATTAGACGGATGGAAAGGGACGGGTGCGACCTGGTTGGCATGACCGGGATGCCAGAAGCCGCTCTGGCGCGTGAATTAAATCTCGACTACGCCTGCTGCGCCGTCGTCGCTAACTGGGCGGCCGGTGTTCAACCAGGTGAAATCACGATGGAAGATATTGAAGCCAACCTCCATCGGGGCATGAGCGATCTCGCTCAATTGCTCGAACACTGGATTCAGAGCTGAAATTAGGACAGTGGGACACCTAACCACAGCCCCCAACCACAACCCTCACCGGTGCCTCAACCCCAAAAAACTGCCCCTTCGCCTCGGCAATAACGATCACACGCCCCGACTCATTGAGCTTGAGTCGTGTCGATAGCCAAGGATCCGCTGAAGCCCCAAATTCGAAGGTCGCCAGGAGCGGCCCTGGATTTCGCTCCGCAAAAACATGAATCCTCTGCGTACCCGAAATCAAACTTTCAACCGTAACAGGGACATTACTTCCATTCTCGGCAATTCTGGGGATTTCCAGCTTGATCAAATCGCTCGGTGTCCAGTTACTTCCCTTTAGAACCTGACGCAGCGCATCTTCAAGAGACGATTCAGTAGGCACAGTCACCGCATTCGCATATCGAAACAGCTGGCTAGGAAGGGTCAGGAATGAGAGAATCTTGAGCACATGGCGTCTGGTGATTCCCTTATTAATCGGTCGAGTTTCCATGATCAAGCCTGAGCTTTGGAAGAGCCTGCAATATCCGGTAAACGCAAGCCTATGTCCAGCATCAAGATCAAATCTAAAACTCAGGACAAGCTGACATTGCTCAGAATCCTAATCGAACATCCGATGGAAACCGGGCGTCGAAAGGATGAAGTGACAGGTCAACTTATTCCTGCTCATTACATCGATCGTCTTAGCGTTTTTCATAACGGTAATGCGTTGTTGGATGGCAAACTATCAACCGCCATCGCGAAGAACCCTTATATCAGCCTCAGACTGCATGAAGCTCAGCCTGGTGACCGCATCAAGGTGAGGTGGACTGACAATCGGGGCGATCACAGCGAGACTGACTACACTCTGCCTTCCAGCAGCACTTCAACTCATTCCTTATCCCCCTGGAGGGAAACATGACCATCAAGAGCGTATTAAATGGGGAATTGATGGTTGAAAAAATTCTTCTGATTTTAGTCGTCGCTACGCTGGGATACGCCTGCCTCGTGGTCGTCTCTCCCTTCGTTCCTGCTTTGATCTGGGCCACCATTCTGGTGCTATCGACTTGGCCCTATTATGAATCGCTGGCCCGCAGAATCGGAAACCGGCGAAAATTAGCTGCAGTAATCCTGACGATTGTGCAGCTCCTTGTTTTCGTCGTGCCCGCAATCCTAGCCATGAATGCGCTCGCAGAGAACATACCCTCACTCGAAAGCACCTTGATCAAGCTTCTAGATTGGTTGGGTGGGGAGCCACCCGACTGGTTAGATGACATTCCAATGATCGGAGAGAAACTTGATTCAGAGTTTCGTTCAGGCCATGTCAAATCACTGCTAGATCCCGCAAAAATTAGGCCGCTCCTCGCTCCTCTAGGAAAATGGTTGCTGCAAGGAGGGGCCGGCATCGCCCTCAATGCCATCACCATTGTACTGGCCGTTCTGATTGCAGGCGTTTTTTATTCTAAAGGCGAACGCGCAGCCTATCTGACTGAGCGTCTGGTGCAGCGAATTGGCGGTGATTCGGCACTTGAAGCAACCCACATCGCAGCCAATACCGTCCGCGGGGTTTCCTTGGGTGTGATTGGCACCGCCCTCATCCAAGCGATCTTGTCTGGAATTGGTTTTGCCTTGGCAGGCATTTCCGGCGCTGCCATCTTAGGTTTACTGTGCTTTCTTTTTGCGGTCATGCAAATCGGAACCAGTCTGGTGTGGATTCCTGTCGCAGCATGGCTGCATCACACAGGCAGCGATAACTGGGCCATCTTTACCGTTTTGTGGGGATTATCCATCAACATTATGGACAACTTCATCAAGCCCTATTTCATCGGCCTCTCAAGCCCAATGCCGTTCTTGTTGATTATGGTCGGCGTTGTGGGGGGGCTGCTCGCTTGGGGTTTTGTCGGCATTTTCCTTGGAACAACCTTATTGGCTGTCGGTTACGCGACCTTCTTTGCGTGGTTGAACAATCGGGATATCACGCCACCCAATCATCCACTTTATTAGAAACGGGAGTAAAGGGCCGTCAAACATTACAGGTGTTTTGACAGCCCTTTGGGGCGATCCTTATTTATCGCTTTTGATTTTAACTTTCGTCTGATTTCTAAGCTCAGCCAGGAATGCTCCATATTCACCCTGTGCGTGCGCTCTTCTCAAAAACTCTCGGGATGAGGCTAGCTCCTTCGCATCCTTGGGTGTTATTTCGCCATCCTTGACCGCTGAGACACTAAAAATCAACTGACTACCATCGGCCATGGGAACGCGGCCGACCGAGGGATGATTCTCGGTGGGACGAGCTGCGCTGAAGACCTGACGGACCAGGTCTTGAGGAATGACACCCGCCGCATCACTTCGAATAAAACCCGGATTAACCAAGGCATATCCCGAAGCCTTAGCGAGGTCTGCAATGGGTTGCCCCTTGGACTTTAAGTCTTGAACCAGCTTTTCCGCCTGCTGCTCCGTTGAAGACCAAGCATCTTCAATCTTGAGCCTTCCAAGGATTTGAGCCTTGATTTCATTCATAGGTTTATCGGCAGCGAGTTCATGGTCTCGAACTCGCAAAACCAGGGCCTTATCGTTACCCAGCTCGACCGGGTCACTATTACGTCCGTTAAGGACCTCTTCCGCAAATGCAGCCTTTCTAACGCTCTCTTCCTTGGCGATACCGTCACCTGTGTCTCGGGTAAACAATCCGCTGTGCTGAACCTTGAGATTCAAACCAGAAGCAACCCCTTCAAGACTATCGGGATTTTCAAATGCTTGCTCTGCAAGCTTTTGTCCCACTTCATAGAACTTGGCCTCTGCTGCATTGTGTTGAGCGGTCTTTTTAAGTTCCTCTTTGACGTCTTCAAAAGGCTTGAACTTAGCGGGCACCCATTCGGTCAACTTTATGAGGTCGTAACCAAAGGTGGTTTTAACCGGCTCGGATACTTCAGCCAACTTGAGCCGACTGGCAGCGTCGTAGAAAGTTGACTCAAAAGCTTCTTTATTAAGGTAGCCCAGATCACCGCCCTTCTGAGCCGAGGCGCTATCCTGAGAAACCTCTCGAGCCAACTTTCCGAAATCTTCTCCTTTCAGCACTCTGTCACGTATGGACTGAGCCTTTTCAAGTGCGGCCCGCTCAGCCGCCTCACCCTTGCCATCAAAAGTAATCAGAATATGACTGATCTTGCGCTTTTCAGGTGAACCGAAACTGGCCTTTTGGTCTTCATAGGCCTTACGAATGTCCTCTTCCGTCAGCGATACGCTTTTGGCAATGTCATCAAGACTCACCAATATGTAATCGATTGAAACTTTCTCAGGCGTCCTGAACTGATCTGCGTGCGCATGGAAATAGTTTTCGACCTCGGCATCACTGAAAGTATGACCCGAAGGTTTGAGTGGGATCGAAAAATAGCTGAACTGCCTTTGCTGATTCTTGAGCCTTAGAAGGGTATCCAGTTCATTCTGGGTCACAAATTCAGAATCCAAAATGCTTCTCTGGAACTGTTCACCCGCGAGAGAGCGTCTCAGTTGAGCGACAAATCGATCAGAACTCATGCCCTGAGAAGAAAGCATGATCTTGTATTTTTCTTTGTCGAATTTTCCGTCTGTCTGAAAGTAAGGCAGCGTTTGTATAAAAGCCCGAACTTCAGCATCGCTTGCCGTCAATGATTGACGCTCTACGTGCTGATAGAGCACCTCCTCATTGATTAAACGCTCAAGCGCTTCCTGTCTCAGCGCCTTTTCATCCGTGTCACCGATACCGACAAGATTATTGAGACTTTGATCATAGGCACGATTGACATCACGATCAAAGATTTCATGGTCACCCACTACTGCAGCAGGCGCTTCCTTGCCCGTATCAAGGTAGTTCTGGATTCCCCAAAGTGCGAAGGGAATACCAACAGCAATCAACATGACCCAAGCGAAAATCCCTTGAGCGCGTTCACGAATGGCTTGGAGCATAGTCTTCCTACCTTTTTTCTAATTCTCATGCGATTGAGGGCTTTTGGGCACCTTTAACCGCGTTCGCTCGACACGTCGATCAACTATTCAGACTGAATGGAACAGGGGCCAAACCTGTCCAACAATCGCCTAAAAAAAAACCCCGCCTAGGCGAGGTCTTTCTTCCATTGATAATGGCGGAGCGGACGGGGCTCGAACCCGCGACCCCCGGCGTGACAGGCCGGTATTCTAACCAACTGAACTACCGCTCCGTAAATGGTGGGTGCTGTAGGGATCGAACCTACGACCCTCGCCTTGTAAGGGCGATGCTCTCCCAGCTGAGCTAAGCACCCCTTTAAAGCCGACTAGTTTACTGCATCCTTAAGTGCTTTACCAGCCTTAAATGAAGGGATCTTGGCAGCAGCAATCGTAATGGTCTTTCCAGATTGTGGGTTACGGCCTTGGCGCTCTGCACGCTCTTTAACCACGAAAGAACCGAATCCTACCAGTGAAACACTGTCGCCCTTCTTGAGCGCACCGGTGATTGCATCCACCACGGCGTCCAGCGCACGGCCGGCATCTGCCTTCGTCAGGTCAGCTGAACTCGCGATCGCTTCAATCAATTCTGCTTTATTCATAGTCATTCCCCCTGGTTCCCAGGATTTTTTTGGATGGTTGTTGAGATGCGCGTGAGAGGATCAAGGAGACGCCCAATAATTCGGGGACACCTCACCCATTTCCAATGACCGCACCCGCAATGTATCAGTAGCCAAAAACCCCTGTCAAGCCAGATTTCACAAGGGTTCTGGCGGTTTTACTAATATCCTTAGTGGGATAGCACGCCTTGAGCAGAAACCGCGGCAGTTGAATCGGAGACCGCCCCCTTCACAAGAGGCTCTGGCATTTGCGCAAGGGCATGCTGCAGCACTTCATCAATCCATCGAACCGGAACAATGGTCAGATCCTGCTTGATATTCTTAGGAATTTCAGCAAGATCCCGCTCATTATCATGAGGAATCAAGACCTTTGATATGCCGCCCCGGTGCGCCGCCAGCAGTTTTTCCTTGAGTCCACCAATCGGCAACACCTCACCCCTTAGAGTGATTTCCCCAGTCATGGCCACCGTCGACCTCACCGGAATCCCAGTCAAAGTGGAAACCAATGCCGTGCACATTCCAATACCGGCACTCGGGCCATCTTTTGGGGTCGCACCCTCAGGAACGTGAATGTGAACATCGTGCTTTTGATAAAAGTTAGGGTCAATTCCAAGGGAATCGGCTCTTGACCGTGCAACCGTTACCGCCGTCTGGATGGATTCCTGCATCACATCGCCGAGTTTACCGGTATAGGTCTGCTTCCCCGTTCCCGGCATGACAACGGATTCGATCGTTAGCAACTCACCACCGACCTCTGTCCAAGCAAGACCTGTGACCATACCCACCTGATCCTTTTCATCCGCCTTGCCAAATCGGTAACGCTGGACACCCAAATAGTCCTCGAGGTTTTTAGGCGTAATCTGAATCTTTCGGGTCGAGGGTTTGACGACTAGGCTCTTAACCACCTTTCTACAAATTTTCGCAATCTCGCGCTCAAGACTCCTGACGCCTGCTTCGCGGGTGTAATGGCGGACGATGTCACGCACGACGGGCTCACCGATCTGAATTTCAGTGGTTTTGAGACCATTGTTTTTGATCTGCTTGGGAATGAGATACTTCAAGGCAATGTTGACCTTCTCATCTTCCGTATAACCCGCAAGACGAATGACCTCCATTCGATCGAGTAGAGGCGCAGGGATGTCGAGCGTATTCGCGGTTGCAACGAACATGACATCCGAAAGATCAAAATCGACCTCAAGATAGTGATCACTGAAGGTATGGTTCTGCTCGGGGTCCAACACCTCTAGCAATGCAGAAGCGGGGTCTCCCCTAAAATCCATAGCCATTTTGTCAATTTCATCCAACATAAACATTGGATTGCGGGTTTTTACCTTAGAAAGACTCTGTAATACCTTGCCCGGCATTGAGCCAATATAGGTCCTGCGATGTCCGCGGATTTCCGCTTCATCCCGAACTCCTCCCAGAGCCATTCGGACATATTTACGATTAGTTGCACGCGCAATCGACTGGCCGAGCGAGGTCTTACCTACCCCGGGCGGTCCAACGAGACACAAAATAGGTCCTTTGAGCTTATTAACGCGTTTCTGAACTGCGAGATATTCAAGAATGCGCTCCTTCACCTTCTCAAGACCATAATGTTCTTCATCAAGGATCTCCTCAGCGTGCTGCAGGTCATGATCGATCTTGGTTTTCTTTTTCCAAGGCATGCTGACCATCCATTCGACATAGTTTCGAACGACGGTGGCCTCTGCTGACATCGGCGACATTTGTTTAAGCTTTGAAAGCTCAGACTCCGCCTTCTTTCGAGCAGACTGTGTCATACCGGATTTCTGGATTTTTCTCGCCAGTTCCTCCATCTCATTGGGGGCATCTTCGGAATCCCCAAGCTCTTTCTGAATCGCCTTCATTTGCTCGTTCAGATAGTACTCTCGCTGGTTCTTTTCCATCTGCTGCTTTACGCGGCCACGGATTCTTTTCTCCATCTCCAGAAGGTCAACTTCCCCCTCCATGAGGGTCATCAACTTTTCGAATCGCGTCGTGATTTTAGGCGCCTCCAGGATTTGCTGCTTTTCCTCTACCTTGATGCTCATGTGTGCTGCAATGGTATCCGCGAGTCGAGCAGGCTCATCAATGCCTGCCAAAGAATTCAGCACTTCGGGGGGAATACGCTTATTGAGCTTCACATACTGGTCGAAGGTACTCACCACAGTCCTCGCCAAGACCTCCATTTCTTGAGGCTCCGCTCCGAGATCATCCTCCAGGGCGGTGATTTCGGCCATAAGACAGCCATTGTCCTCATGAAAATCATCGATCGAACAACGTTCAGCACCTTCAACCAGAACCTTGACGGTTCCGTCGGGTAGCTTGAGCAACTGCAAGACATTCGAAAGGGTGCCAACCCGATAGAGATCCTTGAACCCGGGGTCATCCACTTCGGCTTCACGTTGGGCGACCAGCAGTACCTGCTTGTTGTCGCGCATTGCAAAATCAAGCGCTTGTATTGATTTTTCGCGGCCCACAAAGAGGGGAATGACCATATGGGGATAGACCACGACGTCTCTGAGAGGAAGAACGGGGAATGCCTTATCCTGCGACTGAGGATCTTTAGATTGGGTGTCCATAGGAAAAACCTTTGTTGCTGTGGGCGAAGCAAGTCACCTTTAGGATATGGGCCTCTTTACCGAAAAAACAACCCTTAAAGGTCGCTTTTCGTAAAAAAGCCCGCAATTGCGGGCTTTTTATTTTTGATGAGCGGCCTTTTTATTCGGATACCGCCTTCGGGACCTCTTCGTTCTCGTAGACCATATAAGGTGAAGACTCCCCGCGTATCACCTTTTCATCAACCACCACCTTGCTGATGCCTTCGGCTGATGGCAGCTCGTACATGGTATCGAGCAGCGTGTGTTCCAGAATTGTTCTCAAGCCTCTGGCCCCGGTTTTTCGCTCCATGGCCTTTCTAGCAACCAATCTAAGCGCTTCCTCACGGATTTCAAGATCACAGCCTTCCATTTCAAAAAGCTTTCTGTACTGTTTAACCAGCGCATTTTTGGGTTCGCTCAGAATCCTGACCAACGCATCTTCATTGAGTTCCTCCAGCGTGGCCACCACGGGCAACCTGCCAACGAACTCAGGAATCAAACCGTACTTAATGAGATCTTCCGCTTCAACTTCCGATAACACTTCGCCGACATTCCGGCTGTCGTCCTTGCTTTTTACTTCGGCAGCAAATCCGATACCCCCCTTCTCTGAACGCGCCCGAATGACTTTGTCGAGCCCTGCGAAAGCGCCACCGCAAATAAATAGGATATTGGCCGTGTTGACCTGTAAAAATTCTTGTTGAGGATGCTTTCTGCCTCCTTGGGGCGGCACTGAAGCTACGGTCCCCTCAATGAGCTTGAGCAGGGCCTGCTGAACACCTTCTCCCGAAACGTCTCGGGTGATGGATGGGTTATCTGACTTACGTGAGATTTTGTCGATCTCATCGATATAAACAATACTGGATTCCGCCTTTTCGACGTCGTAATCACATTTTTGCAGAATCTTCTGAATGATGTTTTCAACATCCTCGCCCACATAGCCCGCTTCGGTCAGCGTGGTCGCATCGGCTATCGTAAAAGGCACGTCCAAGAGACGCGCCAGTGTCTCAGCCAAAAGGGTTTTTCCCGATCCGGTCGGGCCGATGAGAAGAATATTACTCTTCGCAAGTTCAACATCGTTCTTGCGATTTCCGCCGCCGTGGGCACGAAGGCGTTTGTAGTGGTTATAAACCGCAACCGAGAGCGCGCGCTTGGCTTTCTCTTGGTCGATGACGTATTCATCCAAAACCGCCTTAATTTCTTTCGGTTTCGGCAGTTTCTCCATTCCCTGAGGTTGAGCCTCTTGCAACTCCTCACGAATAATATCGTTGCAAAGTTCGACGCATTCGTCACATACATAGACCGAAGGCCCGGCAATCAACTTTCTTACTTCATGCTGGCTCTTGCCGCAAAACGAGCAATAGAGCAACTTACCGCCACTATCCTTGCCGCGTTTGTCTTCTGTCATCTACAAACCTCATTTGTAAGCTTACGCCTAGCATAGCAAACCCTGCGCAATGAAGCGCAAGTCCGTCAAACAGTTCGACGCTCCAAAACCTTGTCGATCAAGCCATAATTTACGGCATCCTGACCGCTCATGAAATTATCACGATCGGTATCTTGCTGAATACGCTCGATCGGTTGGCCCGTATGCTTTGCCAATATGCCATTGAGTCGATCACGCACACTCAATATCTCACGGGCGTGGATATCTATATCACTAGCCTGCCCCTGAAATCCTCCAAGCGGCTGATGGATCATGATTCTCGAATGCGGCAGACAAAACCGCTTCCCCGGTGCCCCACCCGCGAGAAGCAGGGACCCCATACTGGCCGCCTGGCCGATGCAAAGCGTGCTCACATCCGGCTTGATGAATTGCATGGTGTCATAGATGGCCATACCCGAAGTTACGACTCCCCCCGGAGAGTTAATGTAAAGATGGATATCCTTGTCAGGATTTTCCGACTCCAAAAAAAGGAGCTGGGCAATCACCAGATTCGCCATGTAATCCTCGACCTGCCCTACCAGAAAGATGACACGCTCCTTGAGGAGCCGAGAGTAGATGTCATAAGCACGCTCTCCTCTCGCGGACTGTTCAACCACCATCGGAACCAGCCCGGTTGCACGCGTCTGAAAATCTTCGAGACTCTTACGATCCATCATGTCGATTGCTCCCCCAGTGTCGGGATTACAGGAGTGAATAAAAAACTTAATTACTGCCCGCAGACGCCTGCATCAGCTCGTTAAAGCCAATTGAGGCTTCGGTCGTCTTCGCCTTTTCGAGAATGAGATCCACGATCTGATCTTCAACGACCATATTTTCTACCTCACGCAAACGACTGGCCTCAGCGTAATACCAGCGAACCACGGCTTCAGCATCTTCATAACTAGCCGCCATATCGTCGACAGCGGCCCTGACGCGTTCAGGTTCAACCTTTACATTGTGGGCATCAATGAGCTTACCAAGGATAAGCGCCAAGGCCACGCGGCGGCGAGCCATAGGCTCGAATTGCTTACCCATAGCTTCTTCATCAATGGTCTGATGACGCTTACGCGCAGACTCATGATATGGCTTGATGAGATCAGCCAGTTCCTCTTTGACCAAACTCTCTGGCAATTGGATCGCATTTTTATCAAACAGCGCATCCATAACCGAACTCTTGTTGCGATTTTTTAGCGCTCGCTTCATCTCACGCTCCATATTCTTACGAATATCCGCCTTCAAGGTAGCAAGGTCTCCATCCTCAATGCCAAATGTCTTAATGAAATCCGCTGTAAGCTCTGGCAAAACGCTTTCTTCAACACCCGTCACTTCCACCTCAAAACGTGCCATTTGGCCCGAAAGCTTTTCATTGCCGTATCCCTCAGGGAACTGCAGTTCGAAAGTCTTCTTGTCGCCAACGGCCATTCCAAGCAACTGGTCCTCAAAACCAGGAATCATCTGCTTGGAACCAATCACAACGGGAAAACCCTCGGTGCGGCCATTCGTGAAATTCTCTTCGCCCTGATAACCCTCGAAGCTGATCACCACGCGATCACCATCTTTGGATGAACGATCAACTGAGGACCACGTTTTACGCTGTTCGACCAGCTTGTTGAGCATGGCATCGACATCAACATCTGCGATATCGGTAACAAACCTTTTTATTTCGAGGGTCTCGATAGGCATCGGTACAAACTCAGGCATCACCTCGAAGTCAGCCTCATACTCAAGGCCGTCTCCCTCTTCAAGTTTGTTGGCTTTGATAGATGGAGAGCCCGCAGGCTTTAAGTTTTCCTTTTTAACCGCATCATAGAAGCTGGACTGGATCAAATCAGAAAGCACTTCGTCTCTAACCTGAGCACCGTAACGTTGTCTTACGAGGCTGTGTGGCACTTTACCTGGACGGAAGCCATCAATCTTGACCTTGGACGAGAGGGATTGCAGCTTGGAATTCACCTGCTGCGCAATCTTTTCTTCAGGCACACTGACCGTCATCTTGCGAGCCAGTTCGGACGTTTTTTCTACAGACACTTGCATGTCAGCTTTACCTCGGACAAATTCTAAAATAGCAAGAAAATCGCAACCGCGGTCCAATGACAACAGTCACGACAGGCGTTAAGGCGGTATCGAAGGAGACTCCCTCATCTCTGGGCCCTGCAGATTCAAAGGCAGACCCAATCACTGTAGGGATATCGACATCGTTGATATGGTGCGAATGGGGAGACTCGAACTCCCACGGGTTACCCCACTGGAACCTAAATCCAGCGCGTCTACCAATTTCGCCACATTCGCTCACGTTCAGCCCGACTCGGGGAGTTGAAAGCCCACTCCGTCCTAAGACGTTTGTCAGCGCTCCAACCGTGCAGATCGATAGAAAACCCGCTAGTCATCCGCCTATTATAGAGTACCCTACATTTTTTTCACCTACTTAAGATGATCAAGCGCCATGCACCCCGATATATCGCCGGTTGATCTTCAAATTCATGAACCAGAAGGCGTCATTAAATTTAATCTTGAATTCAGTAAATCCGGGGGTCCGGACGAAAAACAGTTTCGAGATCTCGAATATTGGCGTCACCGCCTCTTTCAGCTAGGCCTTACCGGTCAAGACCCCACGCGCTATGACGGTCTCGCTTATGGCAATGTCAGCTGTAGACTCAATGGCAGCCAATTCCTCATCAGTGGTACTCAAACCGGCCGAATGGCCCACCTAGGCCCGGAACATTACTGTTTTGTTGACGAGGTCGACCTCGAAAGGAATAGGCTTCTCGCTCACGGCCCGATCCCACCCTCTTCAGAAGCTATGACCCATGGGGCCGTGTACCAGATCAATTCCCCAAATATTGCGATTGTTCTCCATGTCCACTGCCCCGCCTTATGGAAGAACAGTCGGGCGTTTTCTCTTCCAGAAACGAGCGCTAAGGCCGCATACGGGACACCCGCCATGGCCCAAGAAGTGGCCGAGATTTGCCGAACCTCGCCAAACAGCATCATTGTAATGAGAGGCCATCTCGACGGCATTCTCGCGATAGGAGAGGATCTTGCCACTACTGCGAAAAACTTGATGGCACTTGCTCAATCAGCGACAGAGTGATGCCGGACAAGTCGCTCACGAAGACCATATGCTAAGATCCGGCCCCATCCTCGCTCAGGTTGATGACTTGGATGTAATCCAGAA
>CAYFLM010000043.1:8924-12253 GCA_964343925.1 uncultured Methylococcus sp. | reverse complement strand
TTGAATAGCTACGTGGGTCGCGATTTCATGACTGAAATCGAACATCGCAATACGGCTGGCTTCATCCATCAGGCACTGATTTACATTTTGGTCTTCGGCATCAGCACGCTTTTTGCCGTCTATTACCGTTATCTTGAGGAACGACTGGGTCTCGGCCTTCGTGTTCAGATGACGGAGAAGATGCTGGATCTCTACATGAAACACCCCACCTACTACCGTCTGTGTGACGGATCCAGTCTCACGGGGCGGGTGGAGTACACGGACCAAAGGATTGCCGAAGACATCAAAACCTTCTCCTTGAATACCCTGACGATTCTGCTCATGAGCATGAACGGTATCTTCACGGTCATCGCCTTCTCCGGGGTCATGTGGTCCATTAGCCCACTTCTTTTCGCTATCTCAATCTTTTATGCGGTGGGCGGCTCCTATCTGACCACCCGTTTGGGCCATCCCCTCATTGGCCTTAACTACACGCAGTTTGACCGAGAGGCCCACTTTCGATCGGATCTCAACCATGTTCGTGAGAATGCCGAATCCATTGCAGTCCTAAGACGAGAAGAACGGGTTAAATCCCGCTTACTCAAACACTTTGATGAGTTGGTCGAGAACTTCAGAAAAATGATTGAGGTCAATCGAAATCTTGGTTTTTTCACCACGGGTTACAACTATCTCCTGCAAATCATCCCTGCACTGATCGTGGCTCCCCTCTTTATTCGAGGCGATGTCGAATTTGGGGTCATCACCCAATCCATGATGGCCTTTACCATGCTGATGGGCGCTTTCTCACTCATCATTAACCAATTTCAGTGGATTTCATCGTTTGCGGCCGTAGTCGCGAGAATCGGAACCTTGATTGAATCGATGGATAAAGCTGAGCGTGAAGGACTGTGTAGCATTGAGGTCAAAGAAGACACGTCCTTTGTTCGTTATGAAAAAGTGACGCTACCGAGCACTAATAACGCACACATTCTGGTTGAGAATCTCAATCTAGAGATCCCCAAGGGTCTACGGCTTCTGATCACAGGCCCCGATGCCATGGCCAACTCTGCGCTCTTTAGGTTCACAGCAGGCGTCGTAGATGTCGGGGTAGGTTGTCTGCACCGACCGCCCCTCAAAGAAATTATGTTCTTGCCAGAGCGGCCCTATCTCCCCCACGCAACGCTCCGGGAACTCCTCCTTCATACCGGTGAAGAGACTAAAACGCCTGAAAGAGAAATCCTTAATATCCTCAAGAAGCTCAAACTCACCAATCTGATCGAACGTATCGGAGGGTTGGACACTGAAACTCATTGGTGGAAATTGCTCTCACTTGGAGACCAGCAGCTATTGGCCTTTGCGAGGGTTTGGTTAGCAAAGCCAGACTTCCTGGTACTGGATAGACCGCATTCTTCCCTGGACTCAGAAACCATAGCCCTACTACTCAAACTTTTAGCCGATCGAAAGATCACCTACATCAACTTTGGGGATCCTAACGAACCCCATGAATTCTATGATGCGGTGCTTACCATTCACCCCAAAGGACGCTGGACCTTCAAAAAGATTCCCAAGCCCTAGTGCCCTACCGGAACCTCCTCCGAAGGGCCCGGTCAGACCAGATGAATACTGATCATCTGGAGTTCACGACCTATGGCCCTATCCATTCGAATAGAGAATCCCTACCTTTCATTTGACCCCCAAGCGGGACTGAGTTTGATCGGTAAAGAAGGTGATTGGGTTGGGCTTCGATATGTGATTGAAATCACTCACCGAAGGAGAGCCCGCAATGGTCGCCCCGACCACAATTCCATCGGATTTGAACAAGGTGTCATGATTGAATCCATGGTTAACGGGCATATTGCTTACTCAGCCACCAGTGATCTATCAAAAGAGGGATTGATTAAAGCGGCACGAAAAGCTCGGCATCTCGCATCCTTGACGGCCAAAATGAAAGTGGCGAACTTCGATGCTTCCACGGTCAGACCCGCAACGCTGGGGGCCTATCGTTCACCCTTTCATCAGGGGCTCGACCAACTCAGTCTCGAAGCTTTCATGCAAGGTCTCATCAAGAATACGCAGGCCCTGAAAGTTTCAGATGAAATCGTGAACGCGGTAGCTGAAGCTACCTTAACTGAAACCTCGATGACCTATGTGAGCACTAACGGCTCCGAAATCCATCAGAACTGGCTATTGATTGGCCAGAATTTTCAAGCCATTGCGGCAAGAAACGGTGAAGTCCAGCAAAGAAGCCTCAATGGACCTACCGCAAGATGTTGGCAAACCGGTCTTGAATCATTCGATTTTGATCGCCTCAACCTTGAGTGTAGGCGCGTAGGTGAGGAAGCCATCCAGTTGATTGAGGCTCAAGATTGCCCCAATACCCGATGTGATTTGATTTTAGCTTCTGACCAGATGCTCCTACAGATCCATGAGTCGATTGGTCACCCATTGGAGCTCGATCGAATCTTAGGTGATGAAAGAAATTATGCGGGTTGGAGTTTTGTTCAACCCGAGGATTTTGGCCAACTACAGTACGGTAGCCCCCTCATGAACGTCACCTATGACCCGGAACTATCAGGGGCATTCGCATCTTTTGGATTTGACGATGCGGGTGCACCCGCTCGTCGAGAGTTTCTGATTCGAGAGGGAAAATTGCTTAGAGGACTGGGGGGGCTTGAAAGTCAATCTCGGATGAACCAACCCGGTGTCGCTAACTTTAGGTCTTCCAGCTGGAACAGAGCCCCCATTGATCGAATGGGAAACATCAATCTTGAGCCAGGGGACTCCAGCCTGGACAAGATGATCGCCAATACCGAGTTGGGTGTTTTGATGGCGGCCAATCGATCTTGGTCCATCGACGATTATCGGAATAAATTCCAGTTCGGTTGCGAATGGGGTCAACTCATTGAAGACGGAAAGCTCACCCGAGTCGTGAAAAACCCCAATTACCGCGGAATCACCGTTCCGTTCTGGACCTCACTTTGTGAGGTGGGGGGCAGTCACGAATTCGCCGCGTTTGGGACGCCTTATTGTGGAAAAGGAGAACCCAATCAAATGATCCGCGTAGGCCATGCCGCTCCTCCCTGTCGCTTTAGAGATGTTGAGGTTTTTGGAGGAGGACAGTCATGAATCATTGCTCCATTCACGACTATCTGAATCTTCTTTCCCAAAAGGTTTTTTCAAGATTAAGAGGGAATGAAGCGGTCACCTTGAATCTATCCGGTGAAGATCAAACCTATGTACGCTGGAATGGTTCTTTGGTGCGGCAGATCACGGGCGTTGAGCAATATCGCCTCGGAATGACGCTTCAGTCAGGGCCAAGGCGAGTGTCCTTTCAGTTCGACCTCACTCAG
>CAYFLM010000043.1:5371-8824 GCA_964343925.1 uncultured Methylococcus sp. | reverse complement strand
GAGAGTTTTTTTCTGGATTATTCCCTCTACACCAAAAATGCGGCGTCAGAGAACAAGGCGGTTAAAGGACTCTATGCGGGCAGAAGCTTTGACCACGAACAATGGTGTCGATCGCTGGCACAAAGCCGCAGTCAATTAGAGGTCCTCAAAAGACCCAATCGAATTCTCGAGCCGGGTGAATATCGAACTTATCTGTCGCCCTCGGCTGTCAGCGCCCTGATCCAAATGTTTTCATGGGGTGCCGTTAGCTATGGTGCCTATAGGAGGGGCGATTCAGCCCTTAGAAAATTGATTGAGGGACAGGAAACACTGTCACCTTTGTTCAGTCTAGAGGAGCAATTCGGCCTTGGACTAAGCCCTCGATTCAACTCACAAGGTGAGACCGCCCCTGAGATGACGTCTGTGATTGAAAGGGGTGCGATCAAACAGCTGATGACGAGTTCAAGAAGCGCTAAGGAATACGGTGTGGCAGAGAATGGCGCCGATAGCGGCGAGGGACTGAGGTCCCCTTCTGTTAGAGCGGGATCCTTGAATGAATCAGAGGTATTGAGCAAACTCGGTACGGGCCTTTATCTCGGGAACCTCCATTATCTCAACTGGAGCGATCTGGATTCTGCCCGAATCACGGGAATGACTCGCTATGCGTGTTTCTGGGTGGAGGATGGCGCCATCGTACAACCCATCAAGGATATGCGATTCGATGAGAGCCTCTATCGCATTTTTGGCTCAGAACTGGAAGAACTCACCCGAACGAGGGACATTGAGATTAGGACCGATACGTATCATCAAAGAGCCCTTGGCGGAGTTGAAGTGCCAGGAGCACTCATCAGAAACTTCAAATTCACCCTCTGAAACCCCACCCTCAACCATAAAAAAGGGCGCCCTTAGGCGCCCTTTTTGGGGTCAGTGGATTGAATTCAAGCTCGGTTATTCTTGAGCCAGAATGCAGGCCATTTGGCCTGGTCAATCCACATCTGAACCAAAGATGTGAAGATCATGATGGATGAGGCGAGGCTGTAGCCAAATCCTCCCAACATGGTCAGCCAAGCAAAGATCGGGAAGTATTTAGTCAACCACCATGAAAGGACGTCGAGGATAAGGAAAGCGAATGGCGTTGCGATGAGGAGCAGTTTGAACCGGTGAGGGAATTGCGCCATCGAGAAGATCCACCCCACGAAGAGGAAGATGAAACCGATACCAAAGAGGTGGATGTGGGAAACACGGGTCAGCGAAGCAATGCTTGCGCCCTCATCGACCTCAGCAACCTTTTTGATGTTTTCGTATTTGCTAAAGTCAGGAAGTGCAGATCCTGGCGCATGACAGGAAACGCAGTACTGATTCACCAGCGGCTGAATTTCAGTACTCCACTCTTTGAGGCTCGCCTCATCTCGAGCCCACTGAATAAGCCTGAAGCGAACCTCATCCGGAGCCATGGGCTTCATCTGCCCTTTGAGCATAGACTCCAGTTTGGAACCGCTTCGATTGCCGTAGTAACTGTAAATGATGTCATTAATTGAAAGACCTGGTTTTCCATCTGCCTTTCCATGCGTTTCCATGATCTGAAAACCTGCCATCATGAGACCCACGCCCATGACTGCCAGAAAACCAGTAAAAAGAACTTTGTAACTGGCCGGTAATTTGGCCAGGGTAGACATCTGGATCATCGGGATCTCCTGATAGGCGGAATATCGTTATTACACCCTGTAGGCAAAAAAGCATCAAGACCCATTACCGTTGCCAAATGGAAACTTAGTCTTAACTCAATCGTCTGATCGGTATGGATTTGGACTCAGAGTTCAAATGGGGTGCGTCTAAGATCGAAAAACAGCAAAAAAACAGTGAACACATGGCCCGTATTGTCCTCATCAATCCCGAATTCAAAACCTCCTACTGGAACTTCAACCATTCCCTGAGGATTTTTGGAAAACAGGCGGTCACACCCACCTCAGCACTGCCCTTACTCGCCGCCCTTACTCCCGATCATCATGAAGTTATTTTGATTGATGAAGCGGTGGAACCCATCGATTTCAATGTGGTAGCAAGCGCCGATATTGTTGGACTTACCGGGATGATCGTGCAACGTGAACGTATGCGCCTTCTCGCTAGAAAGATTAAGGATATGGGGCTTTTTCTTGTGGTTGGAGGCCCTTGGATTACGGTGCAGGAGGATGACCTGGGCGATTTGCCGGACGTTCGCTTCATCGGTGAAGCGGATAGCTCTTGGCCCGATTTTCTTGAAGATTTTGAGCGCGGGCAATTCAACACCCGTTATGAGCAGGATACGCGCACCGATATGACGCAGTTGCCAGCCCAGCGCCTGGACTTGCTCAAAGTGGATCGATACCTACAGGGGAGCGTACAGATCTCGCGAGGATGCCCCTTTATGTGCGAATTCTGCGACATCATCGTCACCTTCGGACGGCAACCACGGGTCAAGACACCCGAACAAGTCATTGCGGAGCTAGAGGCCTGGAAAAAGGCCGGTATGTTGGCTATTTTCCTCGTTGACGACAATATCATTGGAAATCGAAAAGCGCTCATCCCCATCCTCGAGGCAATTACGGAATGGCAAATCGCCAACCGTTATTTGGTGTCACTCCACACGGAAGCGTCCATTAACTTGGCAGAGGATACTGAATTACTCGAACTTTTCGTGCGAGCCAACATTAGAACGGTGTTCGTTGGAATCGAGACCCCCAATCCCGAATCACTCAAGGAAACCCGAAAAACCCAGAATATCGAACGATCTCAACGACTCAAGGAAGCGAATCCCTCATCGAGCGAACACTTCCTGCTGCGTCAGGTACACAAAATTCAGTCATATGGCATCAAGGTAACCTGTGGACTGATTGTGGGATTCGATTCGGATACCCCTGAAATCTTTGATATTCAAAGACAGTTTATTCATGACTCCGGAATCACCCAGTCCATGCTGGGTCTACTTTCGGCAATCCCAAAAACGCCGCTCTACGAACGGCTTAAACGTGAAGGTCGACTGGATCTTAAAGACCCCCCCGATTTTGGAACCAACGTCATTCCAAAACAGATTGAGAGAGAGGCCTTGGCTCAAGGCTATCTGGACCTTCTTGAAGAAGTCTATTCGCCATCGGCCTACCTCGAACGGCTGAACGATCTTTATATTCGCCGGAGATTTTACGATCATGCCGAATCCGTTCGAGTTCCCAAAATTCCACGATTGATTCAATTACAGTATCTCCTCATGTCATTCGGCTTCACTGCGATATTGATGGGACGATTGCTCTGGTTTGCACGTGAAGAAGGCCTTCGCTGGGTCTATCTAAGGGCACTCATGAATTACGCAAGGCATAAACCCTACCCGATGCGCTATTTTGACTACGTCGTTGAGATGGCCTGCCATTACCATTTCTATCGATTCACTTCCGATATGACTCGAAATCGAACGGGGATTATTAATTCCTTCTAGAGACCCTC
>CAYFLM010000043.1:0-5271 GCA_964343925.1 uncultured Methylococcus sp. | reverse complement strand
ACGGTCACGAGCCCTCTTGCGGACCGAATGGATATTACAGACGTCACCTCACTGGTTGTCGACGCTGCCCTGGCACTCGGGGGTCTCACCGAGTCCAATATTGCAAAAGCCTCGGGTGGAGCCATCGGTCTAAGACAGCGTCAGGGTGTAAGCGCTGGATCAGGTGGCGGCGGTGCTGGCCCAGGCCAAAGCGGTGGTGGTGCAGGAAATGGCGGTCATGGTGGACATGACATGACCGGATCGGGAGACCGGACGGGGCAAACGATGCCCGACATGCAGCACTAGTCTACCTGGCGGACGAAGCACTCGCTTCGTCCGCACCCTCCCTTCTTAAATCATCATAAATGCATAAATTAGCGTTCCGCCTGCCGTTAGCACCAAAGCGAGTGGCGCATAGACTCGGGTTCGTCCTCTACTCAGTAGATAGACATAGGACGCCTTTAAGAGGTCATTACTTGCGCTGGCCAACAAGATGGCTTTACCTAAGGTTTCCAGCGGCAAGTGACTTTGTCCTTGAACAATCGCCAATACGAAGGGATAAATATCGGTCAAACCACTCAATGCGGCCATCCATTGAAGTCCCTGATTCGGCTGGTATTGGAGAATGACATGCGTCAGTGCGGTAACCAGCAGGAAAGACAGCGCAAAAATAATGGCCGCTGAAACTTCCAAGGGATTATGAGTCGTCTCCATCGGCACATCGGTGGGCCTTACCTGCCCATTCCTCTCCAGAATTCTCATGCCAACCGCCAAAATCGCAGACAGCCCGGCGAGACCCAAAAAACCGGCCATAAAATGTAAGGCGAGATCCCATCTGAAGATGGCAATAACCACCCACAGCCTGAGATACATCACCGCCGTCGAAAGCGTAATACCTAATGCTGGCTGAAAGCTCGCTGCAGGATAGTGTCGTGACTGTCTCGCCAGAACTACCGATGTAGCCGTACTTGAATAAAGCCCCCCAATCGCTCCAGTCAGGCCAATGGATGCCCCCCGGACAAAATAGGCCTGAAGAAGGTATGCGCAATAGGAAATCCCGCTGATCACGACAACAGAAAGCCAGGTCTGATAGACGGAAACGGGAAGAAAGCTGGCGATCGGTCCCTTTGGCGTAAGAGGCAGAATGACGCCGGAGAGCACCAGAAATTTGGCCAGGGTGATCAGTTCTTGATTGGCTACCGTTTGTGTCAACCGATAAATCTTTTCCTTGGCGTTAAGGACAAAAAGGATCGCCATGACATAAAGAATCAAAAACCAATTGGGCAACACCAGACTGATCGGACCAATCGTATAACAGAGAAAAGCGATCAGAACGCCGATAATGCCGTATTCATGATGTGTCAGCTTATAGCGATAAAAAACACCAAGCAGGTAGCCCAACACCAAAAAACCCGCTATGTAGAAAGTGCCTTCAGCCTGAAGCTGGAACAAGGCAAACCCAAGAATGCCAGAGAAGACACAGGAACGAGTGCTTCCAAAAACAAGTTTCTTGCGTTCGGAGAGGTAATACTCACGAAGCCCGAGCCCTAACAAAAAACTCATTCCAAGCGTCAAAAGGAATGCGGTCAAAAGCGGCGTAAAACCAAGATACTGAGTTAATTCCATTTTTGACCTCCGAGTGCTTCCTCTGGTCCGATGAGCTTCAATTCGTCAACTGAGGATTACAGCTCCCGTGTGGCATTGAAGTGGATATCTGGCCAGCGTTCAATGGCCAAGGACAGGTTAACTCGACTCGTAGCAAGATAGACGAGATGTCCACTGCCATCTTCTGCCAAATTATCAAACACCTTGCGTTTAAAGTCCTCCAGCATTTTAGAATCATCGCAAGTCACCCAGCGCGCCGTAGTTACACCCACCGAATCATAGACGCACTCGACGTTATATTCCGCCTTAAGTCTAAAGGCCGTAACATCGAACTGAAGCACCCCAACCGCCCCTAAAATGAGGTCATTATTTTTAAGGGGCTTGAAAAGCTGCGTTGCACCCTCCTCCGTCAACTGCTGAAGACCCTTCTGAAGGGCCTTGCCACGAAGGGGATCTTTTAGGACCACTCGACGGAAAAGTTCCGGGGCAAAATAGGGAACGCCTTCATATTTCAAGGCCTCCCCTTGAGTGAAAGTATCACCGACCTGGATGGTGCCATGATTATGAAGTCCGATGATATCGCCCGGAAAAGCGTCTTCAACATGAGTTCGGCTATCCGCTTGAAAGGTGATGGCGTTCGCAATCTGGACACTCTTACCGGTCCTGACATGATGCATCTTCATCCCTTTTGAATATTTACCTGAACAGATCCTCAAAAAGGCAATCCTGTCGCGATGCGCTGGATCCATATTTGCCTGAATCTTGAACACGAATCCACTGAATTTCTCTTCACCAGGTTCGACCTTGCGCTCCCTAGATTCACGCGACTGGGGGTGTGGTGCATATTCAGCAAAGGCGTCGAGCAATTCGAGAACCCCGAAATTGTTGATACCCGAGCCAAAAAAGACGGGGGTCTGCTGTCCTTTCAAATAGGCCTCATGATCAAAGGCATGACTCGCACCGCGGACGAGTTCAATTTCCATTCGAAGCTCATCGGCCATATCACCCAGAATTTCATCCAATCTAGGATTATCGAGACCTTCGATGATCTCACCTTCCACAATTCTCTCGCCGTGGGAGGGGCTGAACAGCTGGACCTTATTGCCGTGCAGGTGATAAACCCCCTTGAATCGCTTCCCCATCCCGATCGGCCAAGTCATGGGTGCACACTGGATATTGAGGATGCGCTCAACTTCATCGAGAAGCTCAATGGGCTCTCGGCCTTCGCGGTCGAGCTTATTGATGAAAGTTAGAATCGGCGTATCTCTCAGACGACAGACCTCCATCAATTTGATGGTTCTCTCCTCAACACCTTTAGCGCTATCAATCACCATCAGGGCTGAATCGACGGCGGTCAACGTACGATAGGTGTCTTCGGAGAAGTCCTCGTGACCTGGGGTATCCAAAAGATTAAAGATCCGTCCCCGGTGCTCAAACTGCATGACCGAGGTCGTAACCGAAATACCTCTTTGCTTCTCCATTTCCATCCAGTCTGAAGTCGCATGGCGATCCGCCTTTCGACCTTTGACCGAACCCGCCAGCTGAATGGCGCCGCCGAACAGGAGCAATTTTTCAGTCAGCGTTGTCTTACCCGCATCAGGGTGCGAGATAATGGCGAAGGTCCGTCTCCGATCGAGTTCCTGAAGTAATTCCGACATTGAAGGAAAGAAGAAAATCGAAAATTATAACGCGACTTCACCCGTTCCATCCGCTAAAGAGCCGTTTACCGATGAATGCCCCACTGCAAAATGTTGTCGATGCCCTTAAATTAGATGCCACCGAACGTCACATCTTTCTTTGCGCAGAACCCAGTAAAACAAAGTGTTGTGGGCTCGAAAAAGGACTCGAATCTTGGGATTATCTGAAGCGAAGACTCGATGAACTGGGGCTGTCACGCTCAGGCCACATTCAAAGAACCAAGGCGAATTGCCTAAGGGTCTGCATGGAAGGCCCCATCGCAGTGGTCTATCCTGAAGGCGTTTGGTATCACTCCTGCCGTCCTGATGTGCTGGAGGAAATCATCCAAGAGCATTTGATCGGCGGTAAGGTCGTGGAGGCCTATCGCCTCTCTGGACCCACACTGACACCTGGCACTTAAAAAACTCGTTTTTTACAGCCCGAAACCAGCTTTTCGAGTTGTTCAAGTTGATCCGGTTTTCCTAAAGCCAAAAGTTGATCGCCTTGTTCGAAGACATAATCGGGGTCAGGGTTAGGGATGACCTGACCCGCACGCAGAACGACGAGGATATTGGCCCCAATCATCTCTGCAACAGCACTCTCTCGGAGACTCTGACCGATAAAGACCGACCCCTCGCAAACCGTTACACTCTCAATATTGAGGCTCTCCTCCCCCTTCGAAATCAGCGTATCGAAGAAGTCGACAACCGTCGGGCTGAGTATCAGATGGGCCAGTCGCCGCCCACCGATGGCATAAGGACTGATGGCGCGATTCGCACCCGCTCTCAATAGTTTGGGGGTACTCTTTTCATCAACCGCTCGGGAAACAATAAAGAGGTCCGGATTCAGTACTCTCGCCGACAGGACAATATAGAGGTTGCTGGCATCATCACTACTGGTCACGATGAGTCCACGCGCCTTTCTGACCCCGACACGCTCTAATACGGCATCGTCACTCGCATCCCCCTCAATGGCCAAAAAGCCATGCTGATGGGCAAATGCCTGGGTCTCCGATTTGGGGTCGATCAGAACAAAAGGGACCCCTGAGGCCTCAAGCTCCAATGCAGCTTGTCTGCCAACACGCCCCAACCCAGCGACAATAATGTGATCTTTAAGTTGATCAATTTTATGCTGCATTTTTTTAGCTCCATAAGGATCAACAAGACGGCTCATAACCAGGTAGTCCATAAAAACCGTCAACGTGTAGAAAAGACTGCCAATACCCGTGATGGCAACGAAAATCGTAAACAGACGCCCGACTTCGTCGAGATGAATGATTTCTCCATATCCGATCGTGGTGATCGTGATAATGGTCATATAGAAAGCATCCAGAAGAGTCGCGGCTTGGGGTCGGCCCAGCCACCAATATCCCAGTGTTCCTATTAGGGCATTGAGTGAAACAAAAAGGAGAGGCAGGGCCAAGATATCCCAGAGCCCTGAAACGCCTTTGCGTGTTGAATAGGCTGTTCGTTGCACGCGCGTCTCTAGCCTTAAGTCTGGGTTAATAGATGCTCTAGGCCTTGACCATTAAGGATCAGGCGCATCTGACTCGACAGAGGACTAATGGAAAGTCCCGGTTTTGGCCTGAGAAGCATCATCCGGTTGGTACCACAACTTTTCAAGCTGATAGAACTCCCGCGTCTGGGGCTTCATGACATGAACAATGACCTCACCCAAATCGACCAAGACCCACTCCGAACTCTCTTCACCCTCGATACCTAAGGGCATGATCTCATGCTTCTTTGCCGCTTCAGCCACATGATGCGCAAGGGATTTGACGTGCCGCTCGGAGGTACCCGAGACAATCACCATAAAATCAGTAATCGAAGTTTTTCCTTGAACATCGACGACGGTAATATCCCGCCCCTTGCCGTCTTCCAGAGTGTCAGTGACCAGTTTAAGTAGCGTTTGGTTATTCATCATTGGGTAAGGCACCCCTGTGTTGTCATCATTTGGGGTTGATAGGATCTACTATTGAACACTATTTCTTTTTACTCCCCTTCTTGCCAG
>CAYFLM010000042.1:4527-12390 GCA_964343925.1 uncultured Methylococcus sp. | reverse complement strand
CAATCTCACGATTCTTGTCTTGAGCCATCGCCCGATAACCGTCATCAAGAGCAGTGTCGAGCACGTGGGGGCGAAGGATATCTTCAATGAATTGACTCATTTCGCGCGTTCCAACGGTTCTGTTTAAACCTTCGTAAACGGCTTCATCTAATGTGATGGTTATCCTTTTGCGCATGAGAGCCTCCCTGAGCATTAAGCCTATTTAGATCCATCTTCCCGTTATTACAGGCGGCTTTACTTAATCAGTTTTGAATTTTGTTTTGGAATGTGAGGGGGGGATGGCATGAGTTTGAGGCCAGCATCCGTGGCTTCAACGCGGGCTGTTGGATACACCGTTAGGACGCTCGATAAATGCTCGATGAAGGCCGCCTTGAATTGGCGGGTCAGTTTGTAGTTGGCCCCAAATTGCATTTCGAGGACTTCCCAGGGGATGAGCGAAGGTGCCCTTAAATACGAAAGTCGATACGTCAGCCAGGCGTAGATATCGAGTGCCAAGGGCGAGCGCTGCAAGATTTTGACGGCGCGAAGATCGACGGGTACGGGGTTGTGGACCACCTCATTGAAGAAGGATTCGCTGAGTTTTACCGTCGATTTCCAAAGTCCCGCCTGATCGGGGTGACCCGTATCCCACCAAAGGTTGGCGTGATCTGCGATCTGTTGTGACAGCATCGCGGTCCTCGCTTCATCCTCATAGAAGCCGGTGATGGTCGCGGCAAAAAGTCGACGGGATTGTTCTTTGAGCCTTGGAATGCTCCCCCATCGCCCTCCTGTCGGAGTCATACCAAGCTCACGCATGAAGCTACTCAGGCTGTCGCCGAGGACCAGCTCTCGCTCTTTAGTTCTAACGGCTTCGGTTGCAAGCCAGGTGAGCAGTAACCGGGGGATAGTTCCATAGGGAAGACCGATGGAGCTGGGCGAGAGGAGCGTCAGCGTGAAGTTCCCGTTTTGCCGGGTAAACTCGGACCCTTCCGTTTTTCGGCTTGGAAGACTTGCTTGCACCATAGCGCGGCACATAAAGCCGAGCTTTCCGGCATCCTGTGCCTGTTCTGTCTCAATGGCCAGCGCTTCTTCAACGAGGGCATTGATCGATTTGGTGGAGAGTTTCTTAACCATTCATCCCGGTGGAAAACTGAGCCTAGGGCTCAATATTTTCTTTCTAAATCAGTATACAAGAGTATTAGTGCAAAGCTTGGTTCCAGTATACCTACAATCACCCTGTTACTCACTTGTTCGTTATAACTTTTATTCTGATATCAGATTGCTATCTGAAAGCAAGATCGATCTACTTTTAATCTCTCTCCTGGGTTTCGGCCCAATCCACGCCAACAACCCCAGCGGCTAGGAAGCAAGGCGTTTTCTTATGAATGAATACGAGCCTCGGTACAGGGAATCTAAAAATGTCTGTTTCTAAATGGCTTTGACCCACTAAAATGTTGCAACACATCACTTCAATCCCCCCCAATGAAGCAAGAAGAAGACCGGCAAGGAAAGATTAAGGAGGCAATGGCACTCCATCAGGAGGGCAAGATTCGTGAGGCCATAGAAATCTATGAAGCCGTTCTTCCCTATGAGGAGAGCAATTCACAACTTCTGTATTTACTAGGCACGGCCTACTATCAGATCCATCGGTTGAATGATGCCGAAAGCTTCCTCAAAAAATCGGTTGAGCTAGACCCGTCACAAGCGGGAGCCCACTCCAACCGGGGGCTCACATTTGAAGCGCTTGGCAAATTGGGTGAGGCGCTTGAATGCTTCGACCATGCCCTATCCATTAACCCAAAGTTTTCAGGGGCACACTCAAATCGCGGGGGCTTGCTGAAACAAATGGGGCGTTTAGATGAAGCGCTTTTGAGTTATGACGCTGCTTTGGAGGTCAATCCAAAGTACGCAGAAGCTCACTACAACAAAGGACTGGTTTTTCAAGATCTCGATAAGCTCGAGGCAGCGGTGAATGCTTATGATGCTGCGTTGGCCATTAATCCGGGTTATGCCGAGGCACTCTCCAATCGCGGGAATGCCCTGAGGGGTCTCAATAGATTGGATGAGGCCCTCTCAAGTTACGATGCTGCTTTGAGGATCAATCCAAACTTTGCTGAAGCCACTTGGAATAAGTCTTATATCCTCTTGCTTCAAGGACGCTATTTGGACGGGTGGAGACTCTATGAATGGAGAAGACGTTTAACCCTGATTCAAAACGCATTTAGGCCCCAAGGCAATCCGCTGCTTCCAGATACGGTCATCACAGATAACCCGATTATCTTTATCTATAGCGAGCAAGGTTTGGGTGATGCGATTCAGTTTTGTCGTTACGCAAAGCTTTTAGCTAAAGAAGAGGCCCAAATCCTGTTACAAGTTCCTAAGACTTTGCAGGGACTCATGACCTCTCTCGATCCAAACATTACCTTTGTGAATTCAGAGAAGGGAGTACCGCAATTTGATTACCAGACTTCTTTGATGAGTCTTCCTTGGATTTTCCAAACAACTCTGGAAACGGTCCCATCAGAGCCCTCATATCTGTCCGCTCCAGAACATGCAAGAAACGCTTGGTCAGAAAAGCTCGGGGCTAAAATGAAACCCCGGGTAGGTTTGGTCTGGGCCGGGGGCTCGGATCACACTAATGATCAAAGGCGCAGCATACCGCTCGAGCAGCTAATATCAATTCTTAATCCATCTTTTGAGTGGCACTCCATTCAGCGAGACTACAGAGAAAGGGATCCCGAAATTTTGAAGGGTCATCCAGAAATCCTTCAACATCAGGACTTGATTCAAGATTTTGCGGATACTGCGGCCTTAGTGGAACAAATGGATCTCATTATTTCCGTTGATACTTCCGTAGCCCACCTTGCAGGTGCTTTGGGGAAGCCTGTCTGGATCCTATTACCCTACGTTCCAGATTTTAGATGGCTCATGAATCGTGAGGACAGCCCATGGTATCCAAGCGCTAGGCTCTATCGTCAAGATGAGCGCATGAGTTGGGATACGGTAATAGATCGGGTCAAGCAGGATCTCGCGCACGCATTAATTAAATAGGATCTGAAGACCAAGGTCTAACCTATTGCGATTGCAGAAAAAATCTTTTGGGCCGCATTTTTTCCTTGAGTTAACGCCAGTGATCGATAGCCAAGCCGAATCAATTGTCTCGCCCAGCGGCCCTTCATGGAGCTGTCTGTCATCAACTCCGTGAGGATTCGGTTTTTCCTGACCCAAGGACCAGAGATGGCATGACGATCATACTCGTAGCCCTCGAAGTTATTTGCATTTAATGCTTCGGCAAAGCGGATGCCGTCTGCGATACCCATGTTCATGCCTCGTCCTCCAACGGGTGAATGGATGTGAGCGGCATCGCCCGCAATCCAAACTCGAGCTGAACCATAGGTTTCAACCTGAGCAAATGAGACGTCAAACTCACTCTCCCAAGTTACTTTCTTGATTCTAGGGGAAAACCCAAGGGCTTCAAAGGTTGTTTTATTGGTGGCCGCAAATCGAACCTTGCCCTCCCCTATTTTCATAGCGATAGCAGCCCCCATTTCAAGGACCCAAATCACAAGGTCCGGTTCCTGATCCCATTCTAGGACAGCATCCAGACTGTACATGCTGAGTGGGTTAGGGCTTTTGTTATAGTTAATTCCGAGCTGTTCCCGAACCACACTGTGAGAACCGTCTGCGCCTAGAAGAAACGAAGAGCGTACTGTTCGCGCTTGGCCCTGGCTCTCAACTCGAGATTGCACCAGATCTTCATCTTGGTGGAAGGAAATAAGACGTGCTGGCCGCTCTATGGAAACTCCTCTCTCCTTCAAAGCCTCGGCCAAACAAGCTTCGGTTTCGAGCTGTGGTAGGCCGATGGGGCGAATACCGTCCGCAGCCACCGATCCCACAGGCCCTTCGATCAGGGCACCTTTTGGGCCTCTGATGGCCATAGACTCAAAAGGAATGCCTCTTGCTAGGATTTTGTCAGCAACCCCAAAGGGTTTGAGCAGGCGAAGGGTGTTTGAATTGACCAGGATGGCTCTGGAAAAATCGAGTCCTGATTCATGCTTGTCAATGATTCCGACAGAAAACCCAAAGTCATGCAGCGCAATAGCAGCGGACATTCCCGTAGGCCCTGCGCCCGCGATCAGTACGTCAAAATCAGTGTCTAGTGACATGATTCAATCTCCAAGTTGATCAGCATTGCGCTCGAGGGCTCCATGATACACCTGGTTTGGTCATTGCTTTTGAGATATACCTAGAGTACGACATCCGCGAGGGAGTGATTGATCTGATCCAGATCAAATAGCTCGGGATTGAACGAGCCTTTAAACCATCGTTTCATTGATCGATATTCCGGATGTTTGGGGTTTGCCATCACAGATTGGAAATATTCGTAACCTGCCACGCCCCCTACATCCTCAGGTGGTGCGGCGTTGGCTCCTTCAAAGCAATAAGCAATGGCACCTTTCTCTAGATTCTGTGGTTGTCGCCCTTCAATCGAAAGGATGTGAAGCCATTGATCACTAAAATCGTAGAGATAAGTGAAGTATTCCAGTTTTCCGAGCGCTGTCTTGAGGGCTGTTTTTTCTGAAAGGGCGAGATTCGAATCTGATTCTGAATCGTTTCTACTGTAGACGGTGCCAGCAAAATCAAACTCGTGAAGATGAGTGTTTTTCCAATCGAAAGCCCGTTGAATGACATGGTGCAAGACTTCGAGAGTAATTGTTTCTGGAACGATGACCTTGCGCCAGATTCTTGGTTCGATCCATTCGAGTTCAACATGGAGTTTCAGCTGATGTTGCGACCTTTTGGCCCGCTCGTTTTCGAGCGAAATGATATTGTTCACATTTCATGTCTCTTGAATTTGGCGGGCCTTAGAAAAAAAGATGACTATCACTCTTTTGTCACCCTGCCCTTTGACTAGCTGGATTCGACCACTCGTGCGACATAGCCATTACACACCGCGCACTTGCTCACGAGCAGGAGATCTTCCCCTCGGTACGCCCTGTGAAGTTCCTAATCAGTCCGGTCTCTCGGAATGAACCACACCAGACATTGGCGAGAATCTTCTTCCGAAGCTCCGTGGACATGGACTCCCAGAATGTTCGGGCTAAAGGGGTAAAGTCGGGAAAACTTTCAATAACGCTGTTCATGACGAACACCCAGGCTTTGCGCCCTACCCTTCCTGCTTTTCGAGGGCGTCCAGGGCCATGCGTACGACTTCACCCAGCTGTACTTCGTATTCGTCTGCGATCCTGTACAGGCGATCCGCATCTTCTGGGCGAAGACGAATATTGGCTTGTGCCGTGAAGTGGGATCTAAAGCGGCGGCCTCTTCTCGTTGAGCCCGTCAATAGCTGTGGTTTTTCTTCCGCCTGAGGCTCTGCTCTACGAACGGGCTTAACAGCCTGGCGGCTTGGGAAGCCGTGGTCATCTGCGATTTGACTTATCTGCTCTACGACATCCGGGTTTCTTTTCTTGGGCTTTATTTCGAGTTCATCGAGTTCTGCAAAGGGATTGGCGCGTTCCATGTTCACTCCTAATTCATATCTGATAGCAACATAGTAGCAATGTGATCGCTACTAGAAAATAACTACTTCTTACCGGTGAGGAAGGCGACGACTTCGGACGCAAATTCCTCAGCATTCTTTATGGCCTTCTTGATGTTGGCTACATCCCCTTTTTCCAGCTGATCGAGTGGCTTTCTAAAGGAGAAGATCGCTCGGTAGGCTTCACGTTCGTGAAGTTCCGTTTCAAAAACGGGGACGCCTGCGTCCAGCATGCCGGTTTGTATGTGCGTCATCGTGCGTGTTCTTATTAAAGGGTTGGTTCTTGTCAGGAGGACGCCATAAGGGACTTTTCTTTTGGTCATCTTTTCTTGCTGGCGAATCACCTTAAGCGCCCTGCTCGCTTGCTCTGCATCGAGCTGTGATCCTTGTGTTGGAATGATGACGAGATCCGCCTGAGTCACGGCAAGCAACACGATCTTTGCGGCGGTGCCTTCTAAGTCCACCACCACGATTTTGGACTGCTCTTCAGCCTCTTCTATTTTGTCTAGGATGTTGTCTTCATCGACATCTGAAATCACCTTCAGGTTATCCATCCGCCCTCCCCCTTCGGTCCAGGACTTGATGGGCCTATTGGGATCGGCATCGATCATGGTCACGGTCGTTGACCGAGCGAGTTGAGTCGCGAGTACGAGTGCGGCGGTGGTCTTCCCTACCCCGCCTTTGGGACTAACAAATACAACTGTAGGCATGGATCCCCCCCTTTTTTCATTAATAGAAACCTGGTAGCAACCCGGAAGCCACCATATAGCTAGTGCTCTTGTTGCTGTTCAGTCGCATCCATGATGCAAGGAAACAGCAACCTGCTAGCAGTATGATAGCAAAACACAAGCTGATTGCAAGCTGATCTGAGGTCGCTTGCTACAAGCAATCAGATAGCTAGCATGAAACGTATCTACTCAGAAGCAATTGGATAGCAACAAGGTAGCACCACGTAGAGTGTGAACATAATATTAATGCATCTTTACTGGCAGCAATCTGATAGCAACCAGAAGGCTACATAAATAAAGGCCTAAAGATAGCTGTAATGGGGGACCTTGAAATAATGGACCCAGTGGAAATAATGAGATGAGCTCCCGAACAGAAATGCTAGTAGCTAGCAGGCAGCAAGCAGATAAAGCCAGTAAGGAATTCAACGATCATGGTTTGTAGGAGGGGAGAGGAGGGGTGGAGATTGCGAAAAACAGAATAGATAAGATCGGTTGGGACTAGGATGCTATTAGATAGCTACCTGGCAATTATGTCTCGTAGCGCTCATGTAGCAACATGCTAGCAACAAAGAATGTATGAATCCTTCCATGGAAAGGCGGGGTTGTTGGAGGAATGTAGCATCCTGGTAGCAACCTAAAAGCAGTATTTATGAAAGTGTAAAAAGGGGATCCCGACAGAAGGGTAGGGGATTAGAGTAGAAAAGAAAGGAAACACCCAGGCTGCAATTTGCTTGCTCATACTCTATTTGGAGAATAGAGGATCTTGAATGAGCAAAAAACCGGTGGCGAGATCGTTCTATATCAGCGTGATCATGCGCCTGCCATTGATGTCCGGCTTGTTGATGATACGGTCTGGCTGAGTCAACAGCAGCGGGCCGGTCTGTTTCAAACCTTGCGTGCTAATGGGGTCGAAAATATCGTAAACATCTACATCGAGGGCGAACACACACAGGAGGCAACCTGTAGGGAATTCCGACAGGTTCGGACGGAAGGAAATCGGAAGACTTCGCGGATGCTGACATTTACGACCTCGACATGATTATCTCTATGGGGTATCGCTGTAGAGGCCATTTGGAATGGAAAGGATTTCTAGATCCCTTATTCCATGAAGGATGCACGATTTGTAATGCGCTGATTATTGGAGGTTTGGGGTGGGGTATGAAATGATCAGTGAAGTTCTAGACCCACGGCAGGGTAGTGGGCATCCCAATAGCTGGATGTATGATGAAAAATCATGATGTGAGCCATATGAGCAAGGCTAAATCAGACAAATTCTCCTCTCAGGCATCACCTGAAGTTTTGAGTTAACTCCGGACGATCGCTGAGATGCAGGGGCGTCTGTTCCAATCCGTTCTTGATGAGGCGTTTCGAGAGAACATTGATCGCTACTGTAAACAACGACCACGACAACACGTCATAGTCAGTTTTGCTACTTCCTTGTAACAGTTTGATGGGTTGTACCGCGAACTAGCGAAATGACGAAAAATAAGGCTCGCGACTACCTAACCGCGGCTTTGGTAAATCGCGATCCGGAGAAATTGAATCCAAGGTTAAGATCGGACATTAAAACTACTGATAGGGATCGTCTAATTTTGGCCGGTTTCGGAAGGGCTTATG
>CAYFLM010000042.1:0-4427 GCA_964343925.1 uncultured Methylococcus sp. | reverse complement strand
ATTAAAACTACTGATAGGGATCGTCTAATTTTGGCCGGTTTCGGAAGGGCTTATGCGTAGCAATTAATGTGGAATGCATTCGCATTAACGGCGATTAGACATATGCGTCACCGTTTATGCGTGGCCGCATTCTCTAATATGAGGGTTTTATTGGGCCAAACTCATGCAGTAATTAGCACTCTGAGTCCAGCCAGAGGGGCAAGGTCCTGATTTAGGGATCACAGCATGAGCGTTGTTCATGGCAAGGCAATAGTCCCCGCTCACAGTATAGCCAGAAGGGCAGGGCCCATTTTTATGAACTGCAAAGTGGGCGCTTCTAAGGGGGGCACAGTAATCACCGCTTTGTGTGTAGCCAGAGGGACATGGACCGCGCTTCTCAATAGGCTGAGGAGGAGGGGGCGATTTGGCATAAACGGCTATGACCCATGATAGGCCGAATATGAGCGCAAACAGGAGAGACTTGAATTTAGGTGTGCTCGCGGCGGGTGTGGAGTTCATGGGTTACATTGTTTTGTTGTTCTGCAAGGTTAGCAATCGATGTTGCATAAATATCAGCCCTAATCTGCCGGATGTCATACATGAGGGGCGTGGCCCACCCTGTGCGCCGGATGGTTTGGATCTGGTTTAGCTAGAGGCTCATAAAGAGTCTAAGAATATACAACATGAGAAGGGAAGATGATCCCAAAATGACCCACTGGAAACACCGTTCCGATTTCTTGAAAGATCCTGCAAGAAATATCAGGATGAAAGCGCCGTGAAAGAGGAGGTTGTCTGCATGCGGGAGACGATGATAAAGCCAGTACTCCTTCAATAGACTAGAGAGGACCATCAGCGTCGAAATTCTGAACGTAAATAATGCATGGTCATTAAAATCCTTCCGAAGGTCGCTAGGGGCCTGCTCTTTGGCGTCGGGAAGAGCTAATGCGGAAAGAAGGAATAGCAACATTGGCTGAATCAAGACCACCAAGAAGGAGATAAAAGTCCAGTGTGGAATGTGCCTTAGCTCATACATGGCCCACCAAGCCTGTATGTGAAGGATGAGTAGGGTCCCAATCCAGAGCTTTAAAGGCCAATACCAATCAATTTTTTCACGATGGTGAGCTAGACGACCGATGCCCTCCATGAGTTGGGTGATTCCCAGTCCAAGTATCAATCCAATAAGGACAGAGAGGTAGGTGAATTCGTCCATCAGTGTCTGATCTTGCATTGTCGGATCTTGTGTCAGTAATTGAGGAGAAGGGGCGGTGAATCCTTGTGCTGAATCTTCTGGTGCTCCAGAAGCTACCGCTTTGGAAATGATCGGAGTTAGAGCCCCCATCCTGTACATGTCCTTTCCAAGAATGGTCCGTTCCAGAAGGAGCGTTACCCTTCTTCGAGTGCTTCAACTCCGTATCTACAGATTAATAAATCAACTTCCAACAGACGCAGAATGAGACGTTCCAGCGGATTCTGAATCTTGTGTTTGGACAAATCGCTACCTGTGTTGGAATCATAAATGCGGCCCTTAGGTAGTTAAATGGCCAATCCTTGATCCTAATATATTTCGATCTAAACGGGAGGTGATTACAATTGTCGCTGAGTGAAAAGCGCGATGGTTAATCCGAGAAACCTAATCATATGAATAGCCAAGATCAAGAAAAGTTCAAGAAACTCAAGAAGTCAGCAGAGGCCGCTTTTGGAAGAGCCGTCAGTGCAGAGGACATCGCTAATTATTTTCTTAGCTCTGGCACCGAATTCAAGGGGCAGAATCAATTTTGTTACAAAGCGATGGGCTACAGAATAGACGCAGAGGCAAGCCTAGATCTTCTGAAGAAGCTGTCGCTGGGGGTATTCTCCTCAGAGGTAACTATAAAGGGTTCTGGGGCAATACTCGACAAAGCGCTGATCACCGCTGATGTCGGGCCAAGCATAATCCAAATAGAAAATTATCCCTGTAATGTTGACAATCCCGTCATGATTAACTTCTGCTTCGGGAAGATATATGCAGCCTCCTTTTCACCTTCATTTTTTGTGGGTCTACAGTACAAAGCGGAGGCTAAAGGGCCCAGAGAATCTGGGGTGAAGGTTAGTGCCAAGCTTGGAGCTGAAGTATCCGCGGAGATGAGTGGTGACATCTATGATGCGGTTAGCGTGCTGCCTCTTGATTTTAAACATCGCGACCATCAAAAGCTCGTTAATGTACTCACGAAAATGTTTGCAGCTGATACATACAAGGAGTTCATTAAAAAACCTGCTGTTGAATTCATTAATGATCATGGGGGGCAGGCCAACTATTTCAGGAAAAACTTTTGGGGAGTAGATACGCACATAGAAACTGATGAGCTGGTCAGTAAATTGAAAGGTCTGAAAAATCTCAGTTCGGCAGATCGAGGTGCGGCCAATCAGCTTTCAAATGTTTTGACTGCCTACAAAGAACGCCGGTTTCCTGCGGTTCGCTCAGGCATCAGAGTTGTTAATTGCCACGCAAGTGGAGAGATATCAGGTGTTGCCAGCGCCAAGGGCGCAATAGAGATCCCTTATTTTTCAGCAGAGCTCTCGACAGAAAACAAGGCACTGCATTTCACAAAATCGTACAAACCAGTCTGGACCAGAGCTCAAACGGTTTATGAAACGAGCTTGCCCAATAAAGGTTCGCGGGACCCCAAGCCAGGCCTAATTGTGATGACTCAGGATACGACGATTCGATATTCATCTACTAGCTTCGATTTACTCGAATCTGAAAATAAGCTAAAGACAAGTTCTACCCTTAATTTAGGAGAGGTAAGCGTTAGCCGACCGATCAAAGCAGGATCGGACAACAGCAGCGCGAGCTCCCCAAATGACTCAGTTACGAATATGCTCGCAGAAAAAGCGAAGGCTATATCGGAGAAGGTTAAACAGAAAGTGGAGCAATATAAGTATCGATACAATACGATGGACTATATAGCTTCTACAATCTATTGGCACACCCCTCCCAAGCTCCATCCTTATTTCTCCAAGCCTTCTGGTAACACAAACGACTTCTCACATTTCACGTATTCGCTTGTGGGCTCTGGGATTTCTTTCGGAGCCTCCTTCCTTTTCGAGGAACTAGCAGAATGTATTTCATACAACTACGATGACTATGAAGCCATGTTTCCCCGAGATGATCCAAAAGATGAGACAAGTGCGATCGTCAAAAAACTCCGGCAGACCCTCGATGACTATGAGAGGTGGTTCGATGATCGAGGTGTTGCGAAGGCTGGATTAAGCACGAAGCCGACCGCCTTCATGGGGTTACGCAAGCTTTTATCAACCGAGGAAAACCAGAAGAAATTGATGGACGGTTTAAGATGGCTCATGTCAGTTCCGACTCCGGACTTGAGCGCGGGGGACAAGAATCTTTTCAAGACCACATTGAAGGAGCCTATGAGGCTCGGGGGTAAGGCCACAGATTACATATCTGCGACAAAAACGGAGTTTAGGAAAAGAATTATTCGTTGCGTCCCATGGAGCAAGGAAGAAGCCACACAATTGATGAAAGCAGTAGAAGATCCGGTCGACAAGCTTTTTTTGGAGGCTCTCGTAGGAAGTCTTGCTCGCAACGAGGCGAACGAACAAGTCCATCAACGAGGTCTGGTGCCTAGTGAACAGGACCGCTCGGATTATATGGCAAGAAAGAATGAAATGGTCACCGCCCTAGCGAACAGAATAAACCTATCCCATGATGAATTCAGGGGCTTCCTCGATGATTGCAAGGATCTAATAATAGATCACGACATATATTTTGAAGGCGTGGAAGCGATTCTAATTGAGTCAGGCTTCAAAATGGATGGGGTTAAAATTGAAGCGAAGAGCAGCCTTATCAAGGATAAGGGGATATTCAGTGATTCGGTCATCGGTGAAAACATCGAAATGCCCAAGTCTAATTCTGACGAGTTCATCAAAAAATTTGATAGAAATAAGCACGCACTGAATGTAGTTAGGATGCGATATCGAATTCAGGACGCATCAAGTGAGGAGACTGTAATCTTTAAGCTTGGCCTAAAAATATTAGGTACTGGCGCGAAGGGGAGTGCTTCCGAAGTTGAGGAGGCTGGATCTCAAGGCGTTGTCGACCTTCATACAAAGTGGTTTGGCGTTCCATTCGAAAACAAATCTTCGGAAAACTATGATCAAGGCGTGCCTGCGGTCGGTCTCTTTTCAATAGAAAAAAAAGACTAACGGATAGCATGGCCCAAGCACTAGTCAAGGGAAATCTGTAGCGCGATGTCTAACGGGTTGATACCTTCCGAGACAATCCACCCTCTCGGAGGGCTCTCTTGTGGGCGGTTATCACCGTCTATTTGTTGCCCTACCGAGTAGCGTAGACCTTTTCTCCCATTGCATTTTGTCACCGCTATAGTCGGAGCCCGAGTTTGGTCCCGAGATGCTTCAATTTATGGGCACCATCTTCGGCAAATTTCAGT
>CAYFLM010000041.1:0-12805 GCA_964343925.1 uncultured Methylococcus sp. | reverse complement strand
GTCGTTATGCTTTAGTCTCTGAGCAATTCATTGATGCCAACCTTGCTGCGGGTTCTCTCGTCGACTTGCTTGATGATCACGGCGCAATACAGGCTATGGCTGCCGTTGCTGGATGGTAGGTTGCCAGAGACAACAACGGATCCAGCGGGGATTCTCCCATAGGTGATTTCGCCCGTCATTCGATTGTAGATCTTGGTGCTTTGCCCGATATAGACCCCCATGGAAATCACGGAGCCCTCCTCTACCACAACGCCCTCAACGACCTCTGACCGTGCCCCAATGAAACAGTTATCTTCAATAATAGTGGGCCCAGCCTGAAGCGGCTCAAGTACGCCACCGATGCCCACGCCCCCAGAAAGGTGCACATTTTTGCCTATTTGTGCGCATGATCCCACGGTAGCCCAGGTGTCGACCATGGTGCCTGAATCGACATAGGCGCCAATGTTGACAAAAGAAGGCATAAGAACTACGCCTGATCCGATGAATGATCCCCGTCTTACAACGGCGCCAGGAACTACTCTGGCCCCCTGCTTAGAAAACTCTGCGGGATCGAAGCTGCCGAACTTGGTTTCGACCTTGTCGAAATATTTGGTTTCTCCGCCTTCCATTACACGATTATCGGTAATCCTGAATGAGAGTAGGACGGCCTTCTTAAGCCACTGGTTAACCACCCACTCCCCTCCAGGTTGCTTTTCAGCAACGCGCGCTTTCCCGCTATCTAGCAGGTGCAATGCTTCAAGAATGGCTTCCCTGGTTTCATGGGGAGTCGATTGAGGGGTGAGTTGGTTACGATCTTCAAATGCAAGATTTATGATTTTCTCTAGAGCCATGGGGTCGATGATTGAGGTTAGTGTGATTGGATGAAATCTCGAATTCTTTCGGCAGCTTCCATGCATTCGTCATATGGAGCAACCAAGGCAATGCGGACATGGCCTCTTCCAGGATTTATACCAAATTGATCTCTCGAAAGGTACGATCCGGGTAACACGGTGATGTTAGTGTGCGCATAAAGGCTTCTCGCAAACGCTTCATCATCGGCTCCAACGCGGGGCCAAAGGTAGAAACCTCCATCCGGAATGGCGAAACTCAAGCAGTCCTTAAGTACGGTATGCGTATCAATGAACTTCTTTCGGTAAATTGCCCTGTTTTCAATGACGTGCTGTTCGTCGCGCCATGCTGCAAGACTTGCTCTTTGGGTGGGTAAAGGTTGCGCGCAACCGTGATAAGTTCGGTAAAGCAGAAATTTGGAGATAATTTCATGGTCGCCAGCAACGAAACCGGAGCGAAGTCCAGGTGCATTCGAGCGCTTCGAGAGGCTGTGAAACACTACACAACGCTTAAATTCGTGGTTCCCGTAATTAACCGCAGCACCGAGCAGGCCTTGGGGGGGATGATTTTCATCAAAGTAGAGTTCTGAGTAACATTCATCAGAGGCAATGACGAAGTCAAATCGTTCGGCGAGTTCCATCAGCTTGAAGAAGTCTTCCTCTCTTAAGATGGCGCCCGTTGGGTTGCCCGGGGAACAAACGTAAATCAGGCTGCAGCGCGACCATACCTCTTCCGGGACACTCTCAAAATCAGGGAGATACTGATTTTCTGGACAGGTATTCAGAAAGTAGGGCTCTGCGCCGGCAAGCAAGGCGGCGCCTTCGTAAATCTGATAAAAAGGATTCGGCATAAGTACGAGGGCCCTTTCAGAAGGATCCACAATCGCTTGAGCGAGAGAGAACAGAGCCTCTCTCGTGCCGTTGCAAGGGATAATGTTACGTTGAGGGTCTAAAAGATTCTCCGAAAAACTAAATCTTTGAGCTAGCCATGAAGCGATGGCTTCACGATATTCCTGAATGCCCAGTGTGGTTGGGTATTGGGTTAGCTCTCCGAGATGGGCTGTAAGCGTTTCAGTGATTAGTGCTGGAGTGGGGTGTTTGGGTTCGCCAATGGACAAAGAAATCGGGGAGAACCGATGATCGGGGACTGCCCCAAGCTTGAGGCGTGCCAGTCTTTCAAATGGATACGGCTGTAGCCGATTAATCAGTGGGTTCATGTCAAAAGGATCGCGGGCAAAAAATCCCTATTTAGTTGAGTTGGCTAGCAACAGAGTTCATCAGGAATTCGACGATTTCCTCAAGATCGATCTCCTTGTTTTCAGAGTCTTTTCTACCCTTGTACTCGACTTTACCTTGCTCCAGTAGCCTTTCGCTCATTACTATGCGGTGTGGAATACCAATCAGTTCCATGTCTGCAAACATGACGCCGGGCCTTGCTTTTCGATCATCAAAAAGTACGTCAACTCCTGCGGTTATCAGTTTTTGATAGAGTTCCTCTGCGGCAGCCTCGAGTTTTTCAGATGCGGCCATATTGATCGGGACAAGGGCCACGTTAAATGGCGCCAACGCCTCAGGCCAGATGATCCCCTTTTCGTCGTGATTTTGTTCAATTGCCGCGGCCACGACTCTTGACACTCCGATGCCGTAACAGCCCATAGTCAAGACTTGGCTTTTTCCCTCCTCATTTAGAACAGAAGCGCTCATGGCCTCACTGTATTTGGTCCCGAGTTGGAAGATGTGGCCCACTTCGATGCCTCTTGCGATGCGGATAGAACCTTGACCATCCGGACTAGGATCCCCTTCCTGTACCGTTCTTAGGTCCGCAGCTCTGGGGGTTGGAAGATCCCGCTCCCAATTTACACCCAAGAGATGGAGGCCATCCTGATTGGCACCGCAAACAAAATCATGCATTGCCAGCGCGCTTCGGTCTGCAATTATTGGGATGGAGAGGCCGACTGGGCCTATAGAGCCAGGCTTACATCCGGTGGCCTCACTGATTTCAACATCGGAAGCAAATTGAAGGGGAACGGCGATCTCTGCGATCTTGGTGGCTTTAACTGGGTTGAGTTCGTGATCCCCTCTAAGTAGCAAAGCAATAACGCCGCCATCTCTGGAGCGCACTATCAGTGTTTTGAGGACCTGCTTCGGTTCGACATTTAGAAAGCTTGCAACTTCGTTGATGCTTTTTTGATCAGGGGTCGCTACGGTCGTTAGGGTTGACGGGCTGCTGGGAGGGGTAGGTTCTGGTGATAAGGCCTCTGCCATTTCAACATTGGCGGCATAGGAACTCTCGGTTGAGAAGGCGATCGCATCTTCACCCGATTCAGCCAGGACATGAAACTCATGCGATAAGCTCCCCCCTATGGCTCCTGTGTCAGCCAATACGGCCCTAAACTCAAGGCCCAATCGCGCAAAAATATTGGAGTAGGCAGTGAACATGACCTCGTAAGTTTTTTGAAGGCATTCCGCACTCATGTGGAACGAATAAGCATCTTTCATCAAAAACTCGCGCGCTCTCATCACTCCAAATCTGGGACGTATTTCGTCGCGGAATTTACTCTGGATTTGGTAGTAGTTAACGGGAATCTGCTTGTAGCTTTTAAGCTCGTTTCTGACCAAGTCAGTAATGATCTCCTCGTGAGTGGGGCCTAGACAGAACTCTCGACCATGACGATCCTCAAACCGGCAAAGCTCCGGTCCAAATACATCCCATCTGCCCGAATCACGCCAAAGTTCTGCAGGCTGAACCGACGGCATCAATACCTCTAGAGCGCCTGCTTTATTCATCTCATCTCGAACTACGGCTTCAACCTTTCTGAGAACACGCAGTCCTAAAGGTAACCAGTTATAGAGGCCAGCAGCTAATTTACGAACTAGCCCAGCGCGAATCATAAGCTGGTGGCTTACAATCTCAGCATCGGCGGGTGTTTCTTTGACTGTATTGAGAGGAAATCTACTGGTACGCATGGGCCGTCTTTTTTGACTCTAGAATTTTCCCATTGTAACTGTTTTCGCTGAGGGTAATGGCTGGAGAACGTGGCGTGGGTAGAGTTGCTGTAATTTTTTGGGATTAATCGTCTTATGTGGATACAGAAAAAATTGGTTTTAAAGCCTAGGGCGCGTGGATTCCACCTCATCACGCGAGAGATCCTGGAGTCTTTGCCTGAATTGTCCAAAGTGCGATGCGGGATAGCGCATATTTTTATTAAGCATACTTCGGCATCACTGAGCCTTAACGAAAACGCAGACCCTGATGTTCGGTTGGATTTTGAAGCCGTATTCAACCGATTGGTGCGAGAAAATGAGCCCTATTATCAGCATGTTATGGAGGGTGCTGATGATATGCCTGCACATGTTAAGTCCAGTCTTCTCGGGCAATCGGTCATTATCCCAGTCAAAGATGGTCGATTTGAGCTGGGAGTTTGGCAAGGAATCTATTTGGGAGAGCACCGAAATGTTGCTGGTGGGAGAGAAGTGGTGATCACAATCCATGGGGGCGATCCGTTATGAGAATCTGGTTCTGGCTGTGTTTGATTTCGTTAAGTCTGGGTTTTTGCGAAAAAAGTATCAGCGCTGAAAAGCAGGTAATGAAGGTCTATAGAAGCCCGACATGTTCCTGTTGCGAAAAGTGGTTGGTTTATATGAGGCAAAACGGGTTTTCGGTTGAGGAAATTCTCACATCTGACCTTCAGGGAATTAAAGAAAAATTGGGAGTCCCCCGGGATTTTCAATCTTGTCACACCGCAGTCTGGAAAGGCTATGTGATTGAGGGGCATGTCCCACTTAGTGAAGTAAGTAAGCTTAAAGGCAGTCCTAAAGTGAGGGGGGTGTCCGTGCCCGGGATGCCGAGGGGTACCCCAGGAATGGAGGCCAATGGTGTTGAGGACCCCTATACCGTTCAAATATTCGGAAAATCGCCCATTAAGTGAGCTTCGCTGGCTGAGCGGTGTGCGGTTATGAAGGCCGACGGGTTCGGCAATCGGCTATAATCGGAAAGATTGTATGTTGGTGAAAATTCAATGAGTTCAGCAAGAGACGTCTCAACCTTTCAAAATCTGATTTTGGCTCTACAGGAATACTGGGCACAGCAAGGCTGCGTTGTCCTTCAGCCTTTGGACCTTGAGGTGGGCGCGGGGACTTTTCACCCCGCAACTTTTTTAAGGGCGATAGGGCCGGAGCCTTGGAATACCGCTTATGTGCAGCCTTCCCGCCGACCTGCCGATGGCAGATATGGTGAAAATCCCAATAGACTTCAACATTACTATCAGTTCCAAGTGATCATGAAGCCCTCACCAAAGGATTTTCAGGATCTTTATCTAGGATCCCTGAGGTTTCTTGGCTTTGACCTTGAAGAGCATGATATCCGTTTCGTCGAGGATAATTGGGAGTCACCGACCTTGGGCGCCTGGGGGCTGGGCTGGGAAGTGTGGCTAAACGGTATGGAAGTGACGCAATTTACGTATTTCCAGCAAGTCGGAGGTTTGGATTGCTCCCCGGTCAGTGGCGAAATTACTTACGGTTTAGAAAGAATCGCCATGTATTTGCAGTCGAAAGAGAGTGTTTTTGACCTTGTATGGGCTGATGGTCCCCAGGGAGTAGTCACCTATGGTGACGTCTATCACCAAAATGAGGTTGAAATGTCGGCATTCAATTTTGAGTACGCCGATACAGAGTTTTACTTCAATGCCTTCGATACCTTTGAGCGAGAGTGCAAATCGTTAATCGCAAGGGACCTACCGCTACCTGCCTATGAAATGGTGCTGAGGGCGTCGCACTCGTTCAATCTGCTTGATGCAAGAAAAGCGATTTCTGTGACGGAGCGGCAGAGATTCATTTTGAGGGTTCGAGAACTCGCAAAAAGCGTAGCAGAGGCTTATTACCATCGCAGAGAAAGTTTGGGTTTTCCGATGTTGAAAGCGCAGGTGGAAGAAAATGACTGATCGGAAAGATTTTCTGTTTGAAATTGGTACGGAAGAACTTCCACCCAAATCACTGCTTAAATTAATACGTGCTATGGCGGCCTCAGTTGAAGCTGCGATGGTCAAGCTAGGTCTTGAATATGAGGCCGTAGAGTCCTTTGCAACCCCAAGGCGATTGGCGGTTCTGGTCCGCTCCCTTGGGGTCTCCCAGGCTGATCAGTTGGTTGAGAGAAGAGGGCCGGCGGTCGTCGCTGCTTTTAACCCTGATGGGACGCCAACAAAGGCATTGGAGGGCTTCCTTAGAAGCTGCGGTGCAACGGCTGACCAGTTGATTCGTCAATCAACTGAAAAGGGAGACTGGCTTGTCTTTCGGCAAACTGTTCGGGGGCAGGACACGAAGAGTCTACTTCCCGAAATTGTTTTGCAAGGACTTGCGGGCTTACCTATAGCCAAACGCATGCGCTGGGGGTCTGGGGCTGATGAATTTGTTCGTCCTGTGCACTGGGTGATCCTGCTGTTTGGGGCTGAGGTTATTCCTGTCAAGATTCTGGGTGTTCAGGCATCCAACATTACATACGGTCATAGAGTTCACGCCAAGGGACCCATAGCGATCACTCAACCATCCGACTATCTCGGAAAGTTAGAAACGGATGGTTTCGTGCTTGCGGATTTCAATCGTCGCCAAGCCCTCATTCGGGAGAAGGCGATAGAGGTGGCGGCTCGTTTTGGGGGCATTCCGCATATTGATGCAGAGCTTTTGGATGAGGTGACGTCCTTAGTCGAATGGCCCGTACCAGTGATTGGAACCTTTGAATCACGCTATCTGGATTTACCCTCCGAGGTGCTGATTACAACCATGCAGGCTAATCAGAAATACTTTCCGGTTCGAGATTCTGAAGGGCGGCTTCTGCCCCACTTTATTACGTTCAGTAATGTTCAAAGCTCTTGCATTGATACCGTTCGTCAAGGAAACGAACGCGTGGTGAGACCGAGACTCTCTGATGCGGAATTCTTTTGGAAGCAGGATAGATCACAGACGCTGGAGGATTTGTCCCAGAGGCTCGCTCATGTGACCTTCCAGAATAAGCTTGGGTCATTGCTCGAAAAGTCCCGCAGGGTAGCTCGATTAGCGGGCGGTCTGTCAAAAACCTTAGGGGTTGATCCAGATCTTGCTGAAAGAGCTGGTTTGCTCGGCAAGGCTGATCTTTTGACCAATATGGTGGGTGAGTTTCCTGAGTTACAGGGAACCATGGGTCGTTATTACGCCTTGAATGATGGGGAGAATGAACAAGTAGCGCTGGCGCTTGAGGAGCAGTACCTGCCCAAAGTTTCGGGGGGCTCTCTGCCCACATCGGGTCTTGGGAGTGTTTTGGCGCTTGCGGAGAAGATAGATACGCTCGTTGGTATTTTCAGTATTGGAATAATTCCAACAGGGGATAAGGACCCCTATGCGCTTCGTCGTGCTGCGCTGGGTGTGATCAGGATCGCGATAGAAAATCAAATTGAATTCGATACCAAGGGTGTTTTGGCGGCTTCTTTGAATGCTTATGACCATCCATGTGACGCCCATAAAGCTTTGGACCAGGTTCAAACATTCGTGAGTGATCGGTTAAGAGGATATTACCTGGATCAAGGCTACCGCTATGATGAATTCGATGCGGTTTTGGGCGTAGAGCCTTCGAGTCTGTTGGACTTTGATAGAAGGATACAGTCCGTCCGTCATTTTAGGTCGCTGGAGTCCTCTGCCAGTCTTACGGCGGCAAACAAAAGGATCCGAAATATTCTGAAAAAGGCAGATTTGAAGGTGCTCCCGGAGGTGGATCCCCTGCGGTTCTGCCAAGATGAAGAACGGCGACTTTACGAGTCATTATCAAAAATGGCTACCGCAACTGCACACGCTCTGGCCGAAACAAACTATCTATTGGCTTTAGAGGAGTTGTCCTCCTTGAAAGCTGTAGTGGATGATTTCTTTGATCAGGTCATGGTGTTTGTTGATGATGCTGAAATTCAGCTCAACCGATTGGCGCTGTTGTCTAAAACGGAAGGGCTGTTTTTGCTCATTGCTGATCTATCTCGCCTTCAGGACTGAATATGGATGTTCAGAAAATTGTTCTTCTCGATCGTGATGGTGTAATCAATGAAGACTCGGATGATTACATCAAATCTCCACTCGAGTGGGAACCCATTCCGGGAAGCCTTGAAGCAATCGGGCTTCTCGCCCAGCGTGGTTTTGGAGTCGTAGTGATTACCAATCAGTCTGGTGTTGCGCGTGGACTATTTAGTCTGGATGTTTTAGGGCAGATTCACGCCAAGATGCAGCGTGCAATCGAGGCCCATGGGGGAAGACTTGAGGGTATTTATTATTGTCCGCACGGACCGGAAGATTTTTGTGGGTGCAGGAAACCTAAGCCTGGAATGTTTAATCAGGCCGCAAAGGATTTGGGTCTAAATCTTGCGGGCATCCCCGCCGTCGGTGATTCCTATCGTGATCTAGAGGCGGCCCGATCCGCCGGTGCTTCACCCATGCTTGTCCAAACGGGGAAGGGAATGAGGACTCTAGCGCGATACCCAGACCCCAATGCGCCCGTTTTTTCTAACCTATATGAAGCAGTACAGCACATCCTTCTTGGGCAAATTTAATCGAGTTGTTCGGTCTGGACTTTTTGTAATGGTCCAGGTGATTACGACATTGGCGATGAGTCCTATTGTTATTTTAATGTGGCCCCTTCCTTTTCGATGGCGCTACCGTGTAGCGGTGTTCTGGGTGGTACTCAATCTTTGGTTTCTCCGGCATCTTTGCGGGGTTTCGTATCGCGTGCATGGGCAAGAAAACATACCAAAGCATGGATTCGGGTTGATCGTTTGTAAGCACCAATCTGCGTTTGAAACGTTTGCGCTTTACCGTGTCTTTCCATCTGCCGTCTATATCCTCAAAAGAGAGTTATTAAAGATTCCATTCTGGGGTTGGGCTATGGCGGCACTCGAGCCGATTGCGATTAATCGTTCGGAAAAGACTAAAGCGCTCAAACAGGTCCTTAAAAAGGGTGCTGAGAGTATTCAGAGTGGTAGATGGGTCATTATCTTCCCCGAAGGAACACGAGTGAAGCCGGGTGAAAAAGGTCACTACGGGGCAAGCGGAGGGCTGCTCGCTCATAGGGCCAAATGCCTAGTTATCCCAGTGGCCCACAATGCAGGCTCATGTTGGCCGAGGAAAAGCTTCATCAAATACCCAGGAGTTATAGATATTGTGATAGGGCCTCCCATTGATGGCGGTCAGCTTGAGTCATCAGAAATCAATAGGTTAGCAGAGGAGTGGATCGAGCAAAAAATGCATGATTTGCCACAAAGGGTGGGGCGCTTCGGATAACCAAAAAAATAGTGGACATGCTTCTAATTTTCATTAGACTAGTCCTCGCAAATGCGGATGAATTGCATTTGACCGTCATCGAAGAGGAGGAGATCTCTTTGCTGAGGCGAACATAAAAACAATAAAGGACGAGAAGGCCAGATGGATTCCTAGAATCAGGTCTTAGCTTCGGAGAACAAAATTAAGCCCGCTTTAGCGGGCTTTCTTTTGACAAAAAAAAGCGACCTTAGCGGTCGCCTTAAGGAGGAGAACTTTTCAAGAACACCACTGACAGAAAATGTCTATCTGGCGGGACTGATCGAACTCTGTTGAGATTGGGCATAAGTTTCACACAATATATGCCTTTTGACGAATTAGATTTTCTTATGATTCTAATAGGTAAAGTTGATGCGAATTCTCGAGATAGGCTTTAAAGCCTATCGAACTGGAAACAATCTCCTAGATTGGCCTCATAAGTTCGACAATCAGTTAACGCCCAATTATCATAACCTCCAGTTGTTCTAAAACCCGGCTATCGGCCGAATCTCTCGCATAGATGCAAATGGAACCGTCGCTTTCAGAATTGTTGATTTCGGGACTTAAACTCATGTTTTTGGGTATGAGTATCGTTTTTACTTTTCTGGCGTTGCTCGTGTGGATCATTGGGGTCATTGCAAAGCTGGTGAGACGCTACACTGAGCCTTCGCAACCAGTCAAAAGAGCTGAACAGGGTCATGCCCCCGATGAATCCGAGACGGTAGCTATTCTAGCCGCCGCCATTCACAGGTTTAGAGGGCGGTGACGGCCTCTCTCCCCGGAATCGCACTCATATATAAAGGACCCTTCCCATGGTGAAACCGCTAGGCATTACCGATGTAGTCCTCAGGGACGCCCATCAGTCGCTTCTTGCTACCCGTCTTCGTATAGAGGACATGTTGCCGATATGTGAAAAGCTTGATCAAGTGGGTTTTTGGTCTTTAGAAAGCTGGGGTGGAGCCACCTTTGATGCCTGCATCCGCTACCTCGGTGAGGATCCATGGGAGCGGCTCAGAACCCTGAAGAAGGCGTTACCTAAAACCCCACTTCAAATGTTGCTGCGTGGCCAGAACTTGCTCGGGTATCGCCATTATGCCGATGACGTGGTTGAGAAATTTGTCGAGCGTTGTGCTGTCAATGGGGTTGATGTTTTTAGGATCTTTGATGCTTTAAATGACCCTAGAAATTTTGAACGAGCCGTCAAGGCAACCATAGCGAATGGTAAGCACGCGCAAGGTGCTATCTCCTATACGGTCAGCCCAGTTCATACCATTGAGATGTGGGTGGACCTTGCCAGAAAACTTGAAGATATGGGATGCCACTCCGTGGCAATCAAGGATATGGCGGGCCTTTTGAAACCTTATGAGGCCTTCGAACTCGTTACCCGCCTTAAGGAGGCACTTGATGTCCCTGTTCACATGCAGTGCCATGCTACGACAGGCTTAAGTACGTCCACGATTATCAAAGCAGCTGAGGCGGGTATCGACAATGTAGATACCGCCATTTCTTCCATGAGTATGACCTATGGGCACAGTGCTACCGAAGCCGTCGTCGCGGCACTTGAAGGGCAGGCCAGAGATACGGGGCTGAATTTAACGTTGCTCGAAGAGGTGGCTGCTTATTTTCGCGAAGTAAGAAGAAAATACGCCCAGTTCGAGGGAAGCATGCGCGGAGTGGATAGCCGGATTCTTGTCGCACAGGTCCCGGGGGGAATGCTGACTAATATGGAAAGTCAGCTGAAGGAACAAGGTGCCATGGACAAGTTTGACGCGGTGCTGGCAGAGATCCCCAGGGTAAGAAAAGACCTCGGGTACATCCCATTAGTGACCCCAACCTCCCAAATTGTCGGAAGTCAGGCAGTTATCAACGTTTTGATGGGGGAGCGTTACAAGAGCATCACAAAAGAAACTCAGGGCGTTCTAAAAGGTGAGTATGGAGCAACACCTTCCAAGGTGAGTGCTCAATTACAAAAAAAGGTACTGGCTGGGAGTAAGCCAATCACCTGCCGACCTGCCGACCTGATTGAGCCAGAGCTCGAAAAGTTGACCAAGGAATTGCGGTCACTTGCCAAGAAAGAAGGGGTAAAGCTTGCTGAAGCAGAAGTTGATGATGTTCTAACTTATGCGCTATTCAACCAGATCGGATTCAAGTTTTTGCAAAATCGCGGCAATTCGTCAGCATTTGAACCGATACCGAGTCTCACTGCCCCAGTTGCGCAGGCGGTGGATGCTGGTCAGGGCGCCTATGACGTTACCGTTAATGGTCGGACATATCGCGTAGAAACATCTGACGGAATGGTCAACCTCAATGGCCGTCATTATAAGGTTGAGGTAGCGCCAGCTTCGGGAGAAGGCAGTGTAAAAACCAGTGCATCGAGTTCGGATGGGGGCGAAATCGTAAAGTCACCTATGGCGGGTCATATTCTCAGGATCAATGTATCGCCTGGCCAACACGTGGAGCCGAACACGGTCGTGATTGTGATGGAAGCCATGAAGATGGAAACGGAAATCAGGACAAGAACCGCAGGGACTGTGAGTTCGATCGCGGTCAAGGTTGGCGATACCGTGGCTTCGCAAGACGATCTTCTAACGCTGGAGTAAATCAATGGATGGGTTGATGCAACTTTGGCAGAGTACGGGACTATCGACTTTTCAGTCCGGTCAGGCGTTGATGATGGCGGTTGGATTCATGCTTCTTTATCTTGCGATCAAGAAGGAGTTTGAGCCATTGTTATTGCTGCCTATTGGGTTTGGAGCGGTCCTGAGCAATATTCCTGGTGCGGGAATCGCTGAGGAGGGGGGCATACTTGCCTATCTGTATCTCGGAATCAAGTCCGGGATTTTCCCCTTACTGATCTTCATGGGGGTCGGCGCGATGACTGATTTTGGTCCGATGCTTGCCAACCCCAAAACCCTGCTGTTGGGTGCAGCTGCCCAATTCGGTATTTTTGGCACCTTGTTTGGAGCACTCGCTTTGAATCTCTTCCCTGGGATTCACTTTACCTTCAAGGATGCTGCAGCAATCGCCATTATTGGAGGTGCTGATGGACCGACTTCTATCTATGTCGCTTCAAAATTGGCGCCTGAATTATTGGGCGCTATTGCTGTTGCGGCCTATTCCTATATGGCTTTAGTGCCTCTCATTCAGCCTCCCATTATGAGGGCGCTAACGAATGAAGAAGAGCGCCTGATTGAAATGGCGCAATTGAGACATGTAACGCGACTCGAAAAAATACTGTTCCCGGGAATTTTATTGATTCTAACGGCCATGCTTTTACCTTCAGCGGCCCCCCTTGTTGGAATGTTCTGCTTGGGTAATCTCGTGCGTGAGAGTGGCGTCGTCGAGCGATTAAGCAAGACGGCTCAGAACGAACTCATCAACATCGTTACCATTTTTTTGGGGCTTTCAGTAGGGTCCAAGTTGAGTGCCGATCAGTTTTTGAGGCCAGAAACTCTGGGGATATTGGTGCTTGGTGCGCTGGCCTTTAGTTTCGGTACCGCCTCTGGGGTTCTTATGGCTAAACTAATGAACGTCTTCTTCCCCACGAACAAAATCAATCCTTTGATAGGTGCCGCAGGTGTCTCTGCAGTGCCGATGTCCGCTCGAGTGGCAAATAAGGTTGGGCAAGAATCCAATCCACACAACTTCCTATTGATGCATGCAATGGGGCCCAATGT